>NZ_NEXU01000112.1:0-33124 GCF_002224105.1 Psychrobacter sp. DAB_AL32B
AAATTACAATAAAAAAAGTGAAGGCAAGCTGGTTGTTACGCTAAGCCTAGGTTGATAACGATATAGATAAACATACACTTTATAACTGGTGCCTTAAAGCGATAAAAAAACAACTATTTTACGCACCGCACTGTTTGAACCGCCCTGATATTGTCATATTCTCTCAGAATGTTGAGTCTCCGACAATACTGGGGCGGTTCAGTATTGAATGGGGTGGAGATTGGGAGAAATTTAAAGATGGGCTTCATTACCAGTTGCCGTGGCCAAAACACCCAAAGTAGTCATAAATCAGCCGTCCGTAATGGGTGTCTCTTTTTCTGTGTCTAGAGTTTGATAGTCTAATAGATGAACGCAAATGAACACAAAATTCAGCAACCGAGAATTACTCGGTGATTGGTCTGAATATCTCAATATCGATTGCCATTTGATTACTTTTTATATGCTGATAGAACATAGCAGACAATAAAAAAGACTTTCAAGCGATTGAAAGTCTTTAATGGTATAACTTTTATATGGTGGGCCCAGTAGGACTTGAACCTACGACCAAAGGATTATGAGTCCTCTGCTCTAACCAACTGAGCTATGGGCCCTTTAGACGCACAATGATACCTGATTTTTAAATATTTTCAAGTAAAAGTTAGCAAGTAGGGCATACTATTTGATTAATTGTTACTAACTACCGCCAGCCAGCGTCAAACTTCGCCCACCATCTACCGTTATTATCTCGCCAGTAACATAATTGGCCTGCGCTAAATAGAGCACACTATGAGCAATTTCATCAGGCTTGCCTATCCGCTGCATAGGAATGGAGTCGATAATACTTTTTTGCTGCTCACTATCAAGCGCCTGATCGCTATCAACTTCAGGTAAGATATTTACGCCGGGAGCAACGCCATTCACGCGCACATCTGGCGCCATATCAAGGGCAAGCGAGTGCACCATCATCCTATGAGCTGCCTTTGCCATATTATATACAGCATAATTGGCAAACGGCTTATCGTGCGCATGAATATCAAGCAGGCTAATGATACAACCTTGCTGCGTTTTCAAATAAGGATAAAACGCTTGGCTTAACAATAAAGGCGCTTTGGCATTGGTTAAAAACAGCTCATCCCACTGTGATTGATCAATACTGCCAAGTGGGCTAGGGTAAAAACGTGAGGCATTATGTACCAGTACATCTAATTGCCCAAATGCTTGCATAATAGTCTGGACGAATTGTGCTAAAGCTTTGGTATCATTGACGACTGCTAAATCTGCAACAATGACCATTGCACTATTAGCCCAAGTTTCATTAAGCTCATTTGCTAGTGTATTCGCTTCCTGCTCACTATGATAACAATGGATAATGACACGATAGCCTTGCTTATGTGCTGCGCGAATAATAGCCGCACCAATGCGTTTAGCGCTACCAGTCACCAGCATGACAGGTTCAAGTGTATGGGTTGGTTGGATATTTTTTGTCTTTTGAGTCATAGGAGAGTTTTAATCAGTATTTGGCGTTAATATCTAAAGTAAGTTTTGACGCAGTTTCTAAGCTGACTTTTAAGATAGCTTTGGAGACATATTATGCACTTGTAAGTGCTCAATTCTATGTTGTCTTAAGGCTTCACCAATCGCTGGACCTTTAAGGTTTGTCTCGATATCGTTCATACTAATACTATGGAAGCTATCCAACGCCAACATCATCTGACGGTGCTGGCAAGCCAGTTGTAATACGTGACTGCATACGAGCAATTGCGAGAGTTTTTCAGGCTCCTTATGGGCGCTACAAGCTTGAATAAGATCGATTTTTCCAGCAGCATTAAGCTGATTGATTGCACTTAATTTTTCAGCTTGTTGGACGAATAGAGTGGCAAACTGGGTTTGTGCTTTTGGCACTTTAGCCGTATTGCCTATCTCGTTAATCGCTTTGGCAGCTGTCTTCAATTCATCAGGCTTTAAATCATTAGCGTTAAGATTAAATAACGACGAATTGAGGCTAGCCATTAAGATTGCCCAACGCTGTGATAAATTTAACTGCATTTGACCGGCAAAATACAGCGCTGTCTGCACCGTTTCTCTTATGTGAGCATGATTCCAAGCCTGATTTAATGGCGCAAAATATTCTGTGAGCGCCCCGATTTCAAACAGCTGCTGCCAGTATACATGAGGGGATAGCTGCATCGTCGCGCGGCTCGACTCTTGCCAAATACGCTCGCTACTCAAATGCGCAAGTTCTCCTGAACTAACCAGTTGGCGCATTAATAGTAAGGTTTCATCGGCGATGGTAAAACCCAAATCATAATAGCGGCTATAGAAGCGAGCCGTTCTAAGCACCCGTAAAGGGTCTTCGCTAAAAGCGCTGGATACATGACGCAAGGTTTTGTTTTCTATGTCAGTCAGTCCGCCATAGTAATCAATCACTTCGCCGTTTATAGGGGTGTCATCGCTTAAGCTTATGACTTCAATTGCCATGGCATTAACGGTCAAATCGCGCCGTTGCAGATCGTCTTTTAAGCTAACATCTGGACTGGCATGGACGCTAAAACCTTGATAGCCAACACCTTGTTTGCGTTCAGTACGTGCGAGCGCATATTCTTCGCGGCTGACAGGATGCAAAAATACGGGGAAATCTGCGCCTACCTGTTGAAACCCTGCATTAAGCATTTCTGCAACGGTTGCCCCGACAACGACAAAGTCTTTATCTTTGATAGGGCGTCCTAACAGCTGATCACGTACTGCACCGCCAACGAGATAGACTTGCATGGTAACCTCTTTCGTTATTTTAGTTTTAATCGGGTTATAAAAATAAAAGTATTAAATGCTAAGCCAACACATTCTAGGTCAATAAGTGATAGACCAAAAAAAACCATTCAGTGCCTTGTTATGATGGCACTGAATGGTCTGATTATAGCAGACTGCTACCCTTAACGAGTAATAGTAGCAGATCGATATATAGCAGTATCACTTACACACTAGCGGCAGCTGCTGCCTCATTTTCTAAATCTTGGGCTTCAGTCACCGCAAGTGCCGTCATATTAACCACACGGCGCGCTGTGGCTGATGGCGTTAGGATATGTACAGGTTTGCTTGCGCCTAATAAAATAGGACCAATAGAAGCGCTGCCGGTTGCTGTCTTAAGCAGGTTAAAGGCAATGTTTGCCGCATCTAGCGTTGGCAAGATAAGCAGATTTGCTGAACCTTTTAGGTTGCTTGAAGGCAAGTCATTGGCACGAATATGCTCATCAAGTGCGGCATCACCTTGCATTTCACCATCGAATTCAAAGTCGACATTCATGTCTGTCAGCAGTTGATGCACTTTGCGCATTTTGACTGCGCTAGCGCGGTCAGAAGTACCAAAGTTTGAATGCGACACCAACGCCACACGTGGTGTGATGCTAAAGCGGCGCAATTGCTCTGCAGCCAATACAGTCATCTCAGCCAATTGCTCAGCAGTTGGGTCTTCATGAATATAAGTATCAGCAATAAAGATATTACGATCTTGCATGAGCACTGCATTCATTGCATAAAAATCATTGATGCCTTCTTTTTTATTGATCACTCCGCCTACATATTTTAAATGCAGTTGATAATGACCGAATGTACCACAAATCATGCCATCAGCATCGCCATTTTCAACCAAAAGTGCACCGATTAAAGAGGTTTTACGACGGACATCACGGCGAGCAAGCTCGATACTGACACCACTACGTTTGTTTTTCTCGTAGTAGCCTTTCCAGTAATCGTTGTAGCGTGGGTCATCATCAATATTGACAATAGTAATATTTTCGCCATCTTTCAAGCGTAATGCTAGCTTGGCGATGTTATTTGCGATCACTGAAGGACGACCGACCAAGATAGGGTGAGCCAACTGTTCATCGACGACCACTTGTACTGCTAGCAATACATTGCTGTCTTCACCTTCACAGTAAACGATACGCTTTGGATCGGCTTTTGCACGTGCAAAGATAGGCTTCATCACAAACGCGGAGTTATAGACAAACTCAGATAAACGCTGGCGATAGGCTTTCATATCAGTGATAGGAAGTGTCGCAACGCCAGAATCCATCGCCGCTTTAGCAACAGCAGAAGCAATTTCAATGATTAAGTTTGGCTCAAGTGGTCCTGGAATGAGATATTCACGACCAAAACTTGGCGTACTTTCAACGTTTTTAACGTTGCTCATAGGTGTTGCTTCAACATGCGCCATCGCAGCGATTGCTTTTACGCAAGCAATCTTCATCTCTTCGTTAACAGTCGTGGCACCAACATCTAACGCACCGCGGAAGATATAAGGGAAGCACAATGCATTGTTTACTTGGTTAGGATAGTCTGAGCGACCAGTAGCCATGATGACGTCTGGACGGACGGCATGTGCCAATTCTGGCATAATCTCAGGCGTTGGATTAGCAAGCGCAAAGATAATAGGGTCTTTTGCCATACGGCGAACCATATCTTCTGTCAATGTGCCCGGCATAGATAAGCCTAAGAACATATCGACATCATCGATGAGCTCTTCAATAGTAGTTGCTTCTGTATCACGCGCATACATTTGCTTGGTTTCGTCTAGATTCTCACGGCTAGTGGTAATAATACCGCGTGAGTCAGAAACGTAGATATTGTTTTTATTAACGCCAAGTGCACAGATAATGTTTAGGCATGAAATGGCTGCTGCGCCTGCACCTGAACAAATAACTTTGAGGTCTTCAATCTTTTTGCCAGTGATCAACAAAGCATTGAGCATTGCCGCGGCCACGATAATGGAAGTACCGTGCTGATCATCATGGAATACTGGAATGTTCATACGTTTACGCAATTCGCGCTCGATTTTGAAACATTCTGGTGCTTTGATGTCTTCTAGATTGATACCACCAAAAGTAGGCTCAAGAGACGCAACTGCCTCGATGAATTTATCTGGATCATTTTGTGCAATTTCAATATCAAAAACGTCGATACCCGCGAATTTTTTGAATAGAACCCCTTTACCTTCCATCACAGGTTTTGACGCCAATGGACCAATATTCCCTAAACCTAATACCGCGGTACCGTTGGTGATGACACCGACCAAGTTGCTACGAGCGGTGTATTTAGCTGCTAAAGAAGGATCTCTTTGAATCTCAAGACAAGGTACCGCGACCCCTGGTGAATAGGCCAGTGCCAGATCACGTTGGTTGGCCAATTGCTTGATAGGGGTGACCGAAATCTTACCCGGTCGTGGGTGTGAATGGTAATGCAAGGCAGCTTGTTCAAACTGCTCTTTTTCCGTACTAGGGGTGTCCGTATTCAAAGTGATATCGTCATTCATAATAATTGCCATGGTTAGGATAAATTGGAATAAAGTAAATGGTGATAAAAACTAATGCCTAATGCTCAAAAATCATAAGATATGATAATGAGCGTACATTGATAGTTACAGGGTCGTGATTGGCGACTAGACATCAGCATAAAAACAACAATCTTGCAAAATAGTTATTCTAGCATTATTGGTAATTGGTTGCCTAGTTAAGCGCCATGTTAAGCGCCATGAAATACGCAAACAATATAATAAATTGATATTCGTTATTTATCTAGTTGATAATGCCAAAAAACAGCGCTAAATATCAACCTTAATTTTATAGTGTTTCAAAATATTACAGAATAAGCCACTTATTAAGATGAGCAGCTGATCGGCATTTGCGGGGCATGAGGGGCAGGTGGTATTGTATCAAGTTCGATGGCCGTATCATTTATAGTATAAGGGTTGGCAAGCAACTCAAATACTCGATTTAATTCACCAAATTGCCCTTGTTCTGCAGCCACAATGGCACGCTGAGCCATACTATTACGCAAGATATAAACGGGATTGTTAGTTTGTAGGCTACTAATCACTTGTTCGCTAGAAAGCGGTTTTGTTTGCGATAAATAGCGTTCTGACCAATCTTGCCATATTTGTAATGGCTCATCTTTTAGCTCAGCAATCATCGTTGCCAGTAGTTGCTGCTCATAAGGATGCTCGCTTGGCGCAATTAATCCCAATAATGCCCGGAAGCTATTGGTATAGTCGAACAAGTTATCTTCTAACAAGGTTAGAAACTCAAAAGCCAATGTTAAGCTCTCTTTTGCATGCGGCAGTCCCAGCTTGCGGCATAGCCCTTGTTGATAGTGCTGCATAAAAGTCGCTTCATAAGGAGCTAAACAATCCGCCAACGTTTCGCGCGTGACACCAGCCTGAGTCAAGCGCATAAAGTGTGGTAGCCAAATGTTCAGGTTCCAGTGCCCGATGGCAGGTTGGTTTTGGTAGGCATAGCGTCCTGTGTGGTCGGAGTGGTTGTTAACCCAAGCCGGATTAAAACGTTCCATAAAGCCGAAAGGTCCAAAGTCTAAGGTGCTGCCGGTAATCGACAAGTTATCCGTATTCATGACCCCATGAGCAAAACCAGTCAGCTGCCAATCGGCAATCATGCGTGCCGTACGTTCGACCACTGTTTGCAGGAACGCCAATACCGGCTTTTCACTATCACGGCACTCTGGATAATAAGTATCGATCATATAGTCGGTAAATTCAGCGAGTAAATCGGGCGCGAAGCTGGCAATCCATTCTACGTGACCCAAGCGAATATGGCTGTCAGCCACACGCATCAATGCCGCACCAGCTTCCATCCGCTCGCGTCGTATAGCCGTATCAGATACCACAAAACCCAAAGCGTTAGAGGAGGGCACACCAAGCTGGGTCAGTGCATGACCACATAGATATTCTCGAATGGTACTGCGTAAGACGGCACGGCCATCACCCATCCGTGAGTAGGGTGTCAGGCCGCTACCTTTAAGATGTAAATCTTGCAACTTATCATTATTATCGAGTACTTGCGCCATTAATAAGCCGCGTCCATCACCCAATTGTCCTGCCCATTGTCCAAATTGATGACCTGCATAAGCCATTGATAACGGCTGAAACTGGGCAGGCACGTATTGCCCACCGAGTATCTCAACCCAGCGTGCCATCAAATCTTCATCTTCTGTCCAGCCTAGTTGCTGTGCAACCTGTGTATTAAAATGACCGGCACGAGGATTGTCTAATGGTGTCGGCACCTGCTCATGATAAAGGCGGGTGTCTAATTTGACATAAGTGTTTTGATAGCGCATATGAGCCGGTCCAATTGAGGTATAAAGAGAATAAACTCACTATAACATAGCCTGCATATAGCAGCATGGCACTCTGTCCCTCTCTTGTAATTAACACATAAAAAAATCCCCCTATCTTTAATAGATAGAGGGAAGGAGAAGCGTCACAATATCAAGGCTAAATTATTAATCAGCCGTTAAACCTAAGCAGCTTTGGCATCTTGACCGATTGCGCGAAAGGCTGTTTTCAAGTTGCTGTTATGCGCCAGTATTTTTTGTTCAATCTTGGCATAATCTTGCTTCAACTCATCTTCAACTTCATGCAAGCGATCAGCAAACTCAGTCTTTTTCAGCTCAATGGTTTTTGCTTTTAATGCTTGCCATTCTTCGACTGTCTGCGTAAAGGCATCATATTCAAACTTAATACGCTCTTGGAAGCTTTTCATAGCATGAGGAATATCAATACCACTTGACGTTGCCGTATCAATCTGCTGCTGTGCCGCTTTGAATTGCATTTGCACTTCAGCATGCTTGATGGTTGTGTCATCAACGGTACGCAGCTCGCTGGTCAAGCCAAGCTTTGATAAGCCAGCGATGAGCCATTTGGTTGGATCATATTGCCACCATTTTACGCCATTACGATAATCGTACTGGAAGAAATGATGATAGTTATGATAACCCTCACCCCACGTAAAGATAGCTAAGAAGAAGTTATCACGGGCACTATTGGTATCCGTATAAGGACGCGTCCCGAACATGTGGCATAACGAGTTGATAAAGAAGGTAAAGTGATGGGTCAAAACTAAGCGTAGCAAACCAGCAACGATTAAGGTACCCCAAACATCACCTAGTAACCAGCCAATGGCGGCAACCATACCGACGTTCAGCGCCACGACCCATAGACCATAATATTTATGCTGAATCTGCAAGGTTCTATCTTTGGTCAAATCAGGAATATTTTTATAGTCAAACTTACCGCTAGGGTAGTTGCGTAGCATCCAGCCCATATGACTAAAGAAAAAGCCACGCTTCGCTGAATACGGATCGTCTAAGCGATCATCAACATGACGATGATGGCTACGATGACCAGAAACCCAGTCAAATGCTGAACCTTGAACCGCTAAGGTAGAACCAAGCAATAAAAAGTTTTTGACGATCGGATGCGCTTTATAAGCACGATGCGACAATAAACGGTGATAACCGGCTGTGATACTGATACCCGTCCACACCATAAAGGCACCAAACACGCCCCAAACCGGTGCGCTGACTTGATGGGTAAACAGATACCATGGGGTAATGATAGCAGCAGCAATAGGCGTGGCTACCAGAATAGTCGCTGGAATCCAGTTGATTGGTGCTTTTGTGAATTCAAACTCGCGCATATCGATGCTGTCCGCACTGGTAGAGACATCTTGCTCTCCAGAAGCATTAGCATAGTTGCGTTTGGCAACCGGTGTCTCATCGAGTGAGTTTTTCGCTTTATTCTCATCGAAACGTGTCTTAAAACGCGTGACTTGAGTGCTGGCGGTTTTCACAAGTGTGTCACCAGATTTGATAGCGAAACGTAAGCCTTTAAGCGGTAAGCCAAGTGCTTTTTTTGCAATCATATAATATCCCTAGCGGTATTAATTTAAGCCTCTATATTACCTTAAATACTTAGTAAAGTGAACACTTATACACTATAAAAATATTGCTAAATAACAATAACTTGTATCGTTTATACCATCTATGATGATAAATAAGCCATGACTTATCAGTTCTTAAGTAAAAGTGTAAGTAGAACGATAAATATGTAGGCTACAACAGCATCTGTTCGAACATAGTTAACATGTTTAACGTAGCAGAAGAGTGGATGGATAGTCAGTAATAATGACGTCGACCTGCCAATCTATAAGCTGTTTAATCGTATCGCTATCATTGACCGTCCACGCACTCACAGGCAAGTCATATCGATGACAATGCTGAATGACTGCTTTATTAAGAAGCGGGTAGTAAATACCAAGTTGCACACAGCCAAGTTGCAAGGCAGTATTCGGCGCAGTTATCAATAAATCAGGCGTACGAATAAGCAATCCACGTGGGACGCGCGTTAATAATTTATTGCGTTGCAGTCGTGCATGCAGCTCTACATCAAAACTGGTCAGTACAATAGGTAGACTGGCAAGCGGGCTATCGACTAGGTCACGCATCAAAGCCTTTATCAATTTGTCGTAATCAGTTCTATTATGCGTTTTAACCTCAAGCTCAATATAAGTAAAGCCATGTAGTGCAGGCGCTATGCTAGGCAAAGTAATAATCTGATGACCGAACTGTAAATGGCGTTGAATCTCAATAAGACTTAACTGGTCGATGCGTGACTGCTGCGCGCACATGCGTTCTAAGTCGTCATCATGAAAGACCAATAACTCTCCATCCTTGCTGAGCTGTACATCGAACTCAACTCCGACTACACCAGCTGTTTGTAAACGTTGAGCATACTCAAATCCTGATAAAGTGTTTTCTAATGCTTCACCGCGAGCGCCACGATGACCGAGTAATAGTGTGTTTTTAAGGTTTATCATAATGAATAACCATAGAATATTTGGAACGTCATCATATAATCTCTAATAAAAAGCGTCTAACAAAATATTTATAATATTCTTTAAATGCTCGAAAATTTACCTGAGCATCTAGCCATGTATTTGTTCTGACTGTGTATTTGTTGCGTTTTTGCAACCAAAGCTAGGTTTTGGGCACAATGTTAGACGTTATTTGTATATCAATAGGCTACACTAATGACCATTTAATACAAACACCGTATAATAATGTGATTTTCAAATCTATCACAATGAACATTTTTGATTTAACCATTTTTTTTCATTGTTTTAGTTTGAGTGTCATGGTTTGAACGTCAAATACTGTCCGTCGGTGGCGGTATGAATCAGTAAATTGGAGCAAAATAAATATGAGCGTAGCAAATAAGAGTTTGAGCAAGTGGTACAAAGTTGCTGGTGTTGGCATAGCATGTAGTTTAGCGCTTGCTGGTTGTGACCGCTCAGAAAAAGAAGAGACTCCTGAAACGGCAGAGGTTACAGAGCAAGAAACAGAGGTCAGTGAAAATGCAGCTGCCACTGCGGTTAGTTGTGATGACCCAATAGTACAAGATCGCCTCAAATCGGCCTTAAAAAATACGCTCAATCAACAAGCGCAAACATTGGCTACAAGTTATGCTAACGATGCAGAGATTGGTCTAAGCAGTGGCGTTGTCACTACTAAAACCAATGGCATCGTTATCGATATACAAAATGCCGCGACCTTACAAGCAGCCAATGCCAACGGTATGACGACTTGTCAGGCTAGTGTTAGCATGACCTTGCCGAGTGAAGACTTGTATCAAGCCAGCCAAGTTCAAGCGGCTAATAACCAACCAAGTTTGCAATCTCGTTTAGCCCAAGACAATATTCGTATCAATAACAACATGCTCGTTGATGATGCCTTTACTTATGTCGTCGGTACCCAAGGTGGACAAATACGTACCCGTATCGCTGGACAGCCAGCATTGCTCACGGTTGTATCAGAAGTAGTGGCAAGCTCAGTATATCAGTCAGCATTGGAAGAGCAGCGCGCCCAACGTGCAGCACAGCAAGCAGAACGCCGCCGTGAAACAGCGCAAAATAATAACGACAGTCAGCCAAGATCAGTAACGCCAGCTGCCCCTGTGCGCCCAGCCGCACCTGCTACGCCGCCGAGTGTGAATCAAAACAATCAAGGTAGCAGCGCTACAACGCCTAGCACCACTGCACCTGCGACCCCAGAAGCGCCAAAATCTACACCTAAAGATGAAAGTATTGATATGGTGATTATTGAAGATGAAAACGCTACTTACTAATCTATAAAGTAAAGCATGGTCAATAAAATAAAGTTATTGATAATAAAACGCCCGCAACTTGAAGGTTGTGGGCGTTTTACGTTAAATCGTTCGGTTATCGGTTATCGGTTATCGGTTATCGGTTATCGGTTATTAGTGATTTTTTGTAATACTTGGCTGTCCCATAGGACTTCAGAGACCTGCTCAGGGTCCGTGCAAAAGCGTGCGGCGACAAACAGCCAGTCGGACAAGCGATTGATAAAGCTGACCGCAGTATGGCGAATGGCTTGCGGACGCTCTTGTTGTAACAGTACTGCTTGGCGTTCAGCACGGCGACAGACGGTACGTGCCACGTGCAAATGGCTAACCAATAACGACCCTGTCGGTAAGATAAAATCTTTCAGCGGTGGCAATGTGCTATTCATTGCGTCAATCTGTTGCTCCAACCAATCGATATGAGTCGCATTGACACCTTCATATTCTGGCATCGAAAGCTCACCGCCGATATTGAATAATAAGTGTTGAATAATAATCAATGCTTGAGAGAAATCTGCTTTTTGAGTAGCGTCCGTCACCGTTTGTGTGAGCTGCGCGCGTACTAAGCCAATATGTGAATTAAGCTCATCAATATCGCCCATCACGCTGAACAGACTATCAGCTTTACTCACGCGGCTGCCATCTGCCATGCCGGTACTGCCATCATCTCCAGTACGAGTATAAATTTTGCTTAAACGATTGCCCATCTCTATATCCTTACCTGTCATTATTTTTCATTATTAAAAATTATCACATTAAAAAGTAATACTTGATTTAAGTATGTTGCTTACATGATATAAGAGTCTCACTCATGTACTTAAAGCATTTCACCCCTGTACTCAAAGAAGGTTACTTGTGCGCTCATTGTAGTATTTTACGAGCATTTTCGCTAAGATAATGGGTTAAGTTTTATATTGCTGCTTTTTTAAAATAATCACGACGTTATTTACCTTTATAATAAGTAAACGTCTTTATTTGCTAAGCGTGCATTATTGTTAGACTTGTTTTTTTCTTATACTTTTAATCAAAAGGCTACTACGTTATGACAACCCCACTTGCCGACGCCATGTCACAGCTCTCGATATACGATTCATTAACTGGGCGTAAGCAGTCATTTAAACCGCTGGTTGAGGGTAAAGTTGGCATGTATGTATGCGGGATGACGGTTTATGATTATTGTCATATCGGTCATGCACGGGTGATGGTTGGCTTTGATATGGCGGTGCGCTGGCTTGCACAATTGGGTTATGAGGTGAATTACGTACGCAATATCACCGATATCGATGACAAAATCATCACTCGTGCTGCCGAAAATAGGGAAGAAATCGGCGCGTTGACACAGCGTTTTATTACCGCCATGCACGAAGATGCAGCGGCGCTCGGCTGCTTGTCGCCTGATGCAGAGCCGCGTGCGACTGACCATATCGATGAGATGCAGCAAATGATTGAGACGTTGGTTACGGGTGATTACGCCTATGCTGGCGATAATGGCGACGTCTATTATGCGGTTGATAGCTTTGCTGATTATGGCAAATTATCTAAGCGTAATCTTGATGAGATGCAGGCAGGTTCGCGGGTTGATGTCGAAAACGATAAGCGCAATCCATTTGATTTTGTATTATGGAAAGCGGCGAAGCCTGATGAGCCGCAATGGGCATCACCTTGGGGTCAAGGACGTCCAGGCTGGCATATTGAATGCTCAGCGATGTCGACCAAATGCCTTGGCAATACTTTTGATATTCACGGCGGTGGACATGACTTACAATTTCCGCATCATGAAAATGAAATTGCTCAGTCGGAAGCGGCTACTGGCTGTGAGTACGCACGCAACTGGATGCACGTCGGTTTTATCAATGTCGATGGCGAAAAAATGTCTAAGTCGCTAGGTAACTTCTTTACCATTCGCGATGTGATGGCACAATATCTGCCAGAAACGGTGCGCTTTTTCTTATTATCGAGCCATTATCGTAGCCAAGTAAACTTCTCTGATAGCGCGTTAGACGAAGCGCATAATAGCCTAAGCAGACTGTATCAAGCACTTAAAGTTGCTGAACAACAAAAAGGTCAAGAAATTATCATTAATGATAAATTAATGAATACCGCGTATGCAAGCGCTGCCGGACAAGACTTTATCAAAGCCATGAATGATGACTTTAATAGTTCAACGGCTATCAGTGTGCTGTTTGGCTTGGCGCGTGATATCAACAAAGCAGGCAAAGTGGAAGATGTGGAGACTGCATGGCAGTTGGCGCAGCACTTAAAAGCATTGGCACAAACGCTGAATATTTTACAGCAACCTGTCCAGCAGTTTTTGCAAGCAGTCATCGGTGAGATGAAAGAAGACGGTTTAACAGATGAAGCTATCGATGGCTTAATTATTGAACGCGCTGATGCCAAAACCAATAAAAACTTTGCTCGTGCTGACGAGATACGTGTACAGTTAAAAGACGCGGGTATCGAGCTTGAAGACAGTCGCGCTGGCACGACTTGGCGACGCGCTTAACGTAACAGCTAAAATTAGCACATGCATAAAGCAACCAGTATGCTTAGAAATTTATGCTCAGAAATTAAGTCAGCTTAGCGCTGGCTTTTTTTTGTAGAGTACATTAGCTTAACCTTATACATAGGTCAGATATATATCGTATGAAAAATAATCATCAGTCTTTGGCTTCTAACTTGGATTCTAACAACGTTCAAGCTTTGCAATGCGGCATGGGTGACAAAGGCATCAATTCTGGCGACGCCAAGAGTGAGGTCTTTACTGCTTTTACTGTTGGCGATAAAAAGATTATTAAGCACTCAAACGTATGGCAACTTACCCTCAGTATATTTGTCATGATATTGAGTGTCGTTTATGTTCCTGTATATGCCGCTACTAGTGATGATCTAACGGTTAATAATCAAAGAGATGTAAAAGCTCAAAATTATGACGCAGCAGAAAAAAGTACTGTACCAGAAAATATAGTTGATTATGCAGCGCAGAAAATTGAGGATATTAAAGCAGAAGGAGTCAGCGTTTCTGCCATCGCAGAAGAAATGACTAGTCCGATAGAAAAAAACACGGTGCAGCAAGCAGGGGTGCTACAAGGAGATTCTGGTCTTACCGGTGATTATAATGAAGGTTATTATTCTTTAAATAGGCTCAATGCCGGTTTGCCGCCATTATCTGAGCCGCCGAATTTGTCGACACCCCTTGCAACCTTAGAGTTTTTCCAATCAGCAGTCATGAAGCAGCAATATGATTTGGCTGCTTATGCGCTGAATATGAACTTGATTGATAGTGAGTTACAGCGCAGTCGTGCGATAGATCTTGCCAAACAACTGGATTTTTTGCTGGTCGAAAAAAAACTCTATGTATTTGATAAGTTGCCTGATCGTCCTGATGGCTTGATTGAACCCCCTCTTGGTAGTACTAGTAGCATTCAAGGTATTCCTAGACGTTCGATTCAGCTTGGTTATATCGATTATCGCGAGCGCCGAGTACCGTTGCATCTAGAACGCATACGTATTGGTGATGGCGCGCCTTTTTGGGTATTTTCAGCGCAGACCGTTTCGAACATCGATAAGCTTTATGAGCAGTATCATCCGGCAAAGTTTGAGCGCTATTTGCCTAGTTGGACAAAGCTAAAGTTTTTTAGCATTGCTATCTGGGAGTTTTTAGCGTTACTTATATTCTTCTCGTTTACCATGGGAATAGGTTGGCTATTAAGTACAGCCGCTGGCAAGCTCCTTAATTGGTATGTCATGGATAAAGAGGGCAACCGTCTTAGTACGCTTCATCACAACGGTGTGGAAGATTTGGTCAATAAGTTGACCGTACCTTTAACCTTTACTATCAGTTTCTCCTCTGTCTATACTTTAGTATCGGGCGGCTTTCCTTATTTGGATGCATTGGCCTCATCAACCAGGCCTATCATTTGGGTGGCACTGGTATTTAGTGCGATGTGGCTTGGTATCCGAGCCACTAACTTTTTTGCCAATCGCTATAAAGATTTGCAAATCGAAAATTTAAGCGATGAGCATTTTGATAAAAGTCGCCGCCGTCGCACTTATGTTTCTATCTTTCGTCGGGTTTTTATCTTTGTTATGATTCTTGGCGGTATTTGGATTGGATTGAGTGAATTTACCAATATCGATGGGCTGGGTAAAACCTTATTAACCTCAGCAGGGATCGCAGGTGCGGTCATTGGTATTGCCGCGCAGCCTATTTTAGGCAATATTATCGCAGGGATGCAGGTCGCGATTACCCAGCCTGTGCGTATCGGCGATACCGTGATGATGGAAGGTGAGTGGAGCACAATTGAAGATTTGGGTTATACCTATGCGGTACTCAAAACATGGGATGAGCGGCGTTTGATTGTGCCCATGCGTCATTTTATTACTGAGATTGTGGAAAACTGGTCGCATACGGAATCGCATCAAACGTCAGTAATTTACTTATATGTCGATTATGGTGCTGATATTGCCGCCATTCGCCAGAAATATATTGAGTTGGTAAAAGAGAATGCGCTATGGGACAGTGAAACGGAGCCTGAAATGTTTACGGTATCCGTATCAGAAAGCAGCATTAAGCTTCGTTGTAGCCAAGCAGCTGATGGCCCTCTAGATGCATGGACGCTTGAATGTGAAGTTCGTGAGCAGATGCTAAGCTATTTGTATGAGCAACAAAAAGCCTATCTGCCGGCTGAACGTTTGATAGTCAAAACCAATCATGATTAGATATCAATGATTATGTTCAGCAAATAATAGTGTTGTTATAGCAAAATAAGCTGACAAATAAGTCATGCGAAAGCTTGCATTATTTGTTATAATATGGCGTTATTTTTAAGGGATAATTCAGTAGCTAAGCGTTGTGTAATCAGATTTTGGGATATCTAGAAGCGCTGTATTGGCGAATCTATTGAACCAATGATTTAATTACCAATGATAAATTGGTAACGTGCCGAGCGAATGTACATACTTAGTGTTTGTTCCTCACGGTTTTATCATTTTTTGCTAGGTTTTAATAACCTGATGATTTTGATAAAGCGTTAATTTATCGACTTGATACTGCATTACCCACCCATCAAAATAACCACTACTAGGGGTCTGTATGTTGCGAATTGTCGATGAAGCCTTAACCTTTGATGACGTTTTATTGTTGCCAGCTTATTCTGAGATTTTACCAAAAGCGGCTAATTTAACGACCCGCCTAACAAAAAGCATCACGCTAAACTTACCGCTAATTTCTGCTGCTATGGATACGGTTACTGAGTCTGAGATGGCCATTACCATGGCTCAGCTTGGTGGTTTAGGTATCTTGCATAAAAGCATGGATATCGATAAGCAAGCAATGCAAGTACGCCGCGTCAAAAAATTTGAAGCGGGTACCGTCGTAGATCCTATTACTGTCCATCCAGAAATGACGATTGGTGAGTTATTAAGATTGACCCAAGATAATAATATCTCAGGTGTACCGGTGGTCGAGAAAGGTACCGATAAAGTAATCGGTATCGTCACGCATCGTGACTGGCGTTTTGAGACCAATTTATCGTTACCGGTCAGCCATATCATGACGCCAAAAGAGCAGCTCGTCACGGTAAAAGAAGGTGAGAGCAACGAAAATATTAAAAGATTGCTGCATGAGCACCGTATCGAAAAAGTAATCGTGATTAATGATGACTTTCGTTTGCGCGGTCTGATTACCGTCAATGATTTTGCCAAAGCTGAAAATAACCCAAATGCTTGTAAAGATGAGCAGGGTCGTTTACGTGTTGGCGCGGCTGTCGGTACTGGCGCAGATACACAAGCGCGCGTTGAAGCGTTAATTGCTGCTGACGTTGATATCATCGTTGTTGATACGGCGCATGGTCATTCAAGAGGCGTGATTGATAAAGTATCTTGGATTAAAAAGAACTTTCCGCATGTGCAGGTTATCGGCGGTAACATTGCCACAGGTGACGCCGCTAAAGCGTTACGTGATGCCGGTGCAGATGCGGTAAAAGTTGGTATCGGTCCGGGATCTATCTGTACCACACGTATTATCGCTGGTGTTGGTGTGCCGCAAATATCTGCGATTGATAATGTTGCAAGCGCTTTGCAAGACAGTATTCCATTGATTGCTGATGGTGGTATTCGCTACTCTGGCGATATGGCAAAAGCCATTGCCGCAGGTGCGTCATGCATCATGGTTGGCTCGTTGATGGCAGGTACGGAAGAAGCACCGGGTGAAGTTGAGCTGTTCCAAGGTCGCTACTATAAAGCCTATCGCGGTATGGGTAGTCTAGGCGCCATGTCAGGTCAAAATGGCTCATCAGATCGCTATTTCCAAGACGCCAAAGATGGGGTAGAAAAATTGGTACCAGAAGGTATCGAAGGTCGTGTACCGTATAAAGGTCCAGTTGCTGGTATCGTCAACCAGATGGTTGGTGGCTTACGCTCATCAATGGGTTATACGGGCTGTGCAACGATTGAAGAGATGCGTACCAAGCCACAGTTTGTCAAAGTCACATCAGCTGGTATGAAAGAATCACATGTCCATGATGTACAGATTACTAAAGAAGCGCCTAACTATCGAGTCGACTAAGTACATTTTGACTCTCTATGATGCTATGAATGCTTATAACTCAGGGCCTTGCAGAGTTAAGTGACGTCAAGATACAAACAGCCAACAATGCTTCGTTATTGTTGGCTGTTTTTTTTGTAAAATACAACAATAGATTATTCTAATAATTATTTATATTTACTTATTACAATTACTGATTATAGTTACTGATTGCAATTACTTCGCCTGCGTGTATATCTGGTTTTTTACTTTTTTACTTTTTTACTTTTTTACTTTTAGACTTGAGGAACAATAATAATGAGCTACTTTGGCACTGATGGTATTCGCGGTAAATTTGGTGAGCTGCCAATTACCCCTGATTTTATATTGAAATTGGGCTATGTAATGGGACTCGTGCTGATAGAAAACAATCATAATTCTGCTCGTAAGCCAAGTGTCGTGATTGGTAAAGACACTCGTCTATCAGGCTATGTGATTGAAGGTGCACTACAAGCGGGCTTTAATGCGGCAGGTGTCGATGTGCATATGCTGGGGCCATTACCAACACCTGCTATCGCTCATTTAACCCGTAGCTTTAATGCGGATGCTGGCGTTGTTATTTCTGCCTCACACAATCCGTACTATGATAATGGCATTAAATTCTTCTCAGGCGACGGCAAAAAATTAACCGATGCGATGCAAAATGCCATTAATGATAAATTAACGGCCATTATGGCTGCCTCTGATAACAATGATGTCCTGATGCCGATTCTTGATCCGGCACAATTGGGTAAGAATAATCGCATTAACGATGCAAAAGGGCGTTATATTGAGTTTTGCAAAGGTAGCTTTCCTTATCAATATGATTTAGATCATTTAACCGTGGTCGTCGATTGTGCGAATGGTGCAGGCTATAGTGTTGCACCCCGAGTCATGCGTGAGCTTGGTGCTAATGTGATTGCCATCAACAACAAGCCTGATGGCATCAATATTAATGCTAACTGCGGCTCAACTCATCCTGAAAGTCTACAAAAAGCGGTACTCAAGTATGAAGCTGATGTGGGTATTGCTTTAGATGGCGATGGCGACCGTATCGTGATGGTCGATGAAGCCGGTAATCTGGTTGATGGTGATGGCATTCTGTATTTGCTTGCGACCCAAGGTCAAAACAAGGCTAAAGGCGTCGTTGGCACACTAATGAGTAATATGGGTTTAGAGTTGGCATTAAAGGATGCTGATATCGAATTTACCCGTGCAAAAGTGGGCGATCGCTATGTGATGCAAGACCTTGAAGCAAACGGTTGGATACTAGGTGGTGAGCCATCAGGTCATATTTTATGTTTGGATAAAAGCCGAACGGGCGATGCTATTATCGCAGGCTTACAGGTGCTCGCGGTGATGCAAGCACGCGGCAAAGCGCTGAGTGATTTGACCGAAGGCTTTGAGGTATTACCGCAAAAACTGGTCAATGTGCGCCTGTCTCAAATGCAAGATCCCTTTGAACATGAAGAACTGGTTGCCGCTTTTGATAAAGCCCGTGCTGCTTTAGAGGGGCGTGGTCGTTTACTTATTCGCCAATCCGGTACAGAGCCGATGATTCGAGTGATGGTTGAATCAGACGATGAGATAGAATGCGATGTCATGGCGAATGATTTGGCAGACAAAATCAAGGCCGTATTGGGCTAACAGTATTTACATATAATGATATTAAAATAAGCTATTAAAAAAAGGAATTATCATGAGTATGGACTTTACCGATCAGCGCTTATCGTATGAAAAAGGTGCGCTTGACCAGCAGTCAGTGCCTGCATCACCGTTTGAGCTGTTAAAAGCTTGGATGAGTGAGGCAATAGAGGAACAAGTACAAGAGCCGTACGCGATGAGCTTAGCGACTTGCGGGGCTGATAATAAACCCAGTGTACGCATTGTATTGATGCGTGAAATTACGGATAAAGGTATCGTTTTTTATACCAATTACGAAAGCGCTAAAGGTCAAGATATCGCCGAAAACCCAAATGCCGAAACACTGTTCTTTTGGCATAAGCTTGAGCGTCAAATTCGTATCAGCGGCAGTATCGCTAAAATTGACGCCGACAAGTCTGCTACTTACTTTCAAAAACGTCCGCATGATAGCCAAGTGGGTGCGTGGGTCAGTCAACCGCAAAGTGGTGAAGTTGCCAGTCGAGAAGTAATGGAGCAGACGTTTGAGCAATTACAAACAGATTATCCGGAAGGCACAGCAGTACCAACACCAGAGTTTTGGGGCGGCTATGAGATTACGGTTGAGAAAATCGAGTTTTGGCAGGGTCGTGCCAACCGTATGCATGACCGCATTGTCTACAACCGCGAAAATAGCGAAAGCTGGAGTACAAAACGCTTCCTACCTTAAATCTTTAAGATACTTAAGCTTAGATATCAGTAGAAAATAATTAAGTTGCATAAAAAAGCCACTTTAGATGTCATGCTAAATATGACGCCTAGAGTGGCTTTTTATGGGGCTCTTTTTAATAAAAAAAGACTTCAATCAGTGCTTAGCTGAGACTATGAATTCATTATTATTACTTCGTATCTACATCTACCGATACTGACATACCGGGACGCAGTTGGGCAAGCTCAGGCTGATTTTGATCTAAGTCGATACGTACGGGAATGCGCTGAGCTATTTTAATATAGTTACCCGTGGCAGGATTGGCGGCACCTGCACTAAATTCACTACCGGTTGCTGGCGAGATGTTACTCACGTGACCAGTAAATTTAGTACCACCAAGCGCATCAACACGAATAGTGGCTACTTCACCAACAGTCATATTTGCCACTTGTGTCTCTTTAAAATTCGCAATAATCCATATGCCTTTTGGTACGATATACATCAGCTGCGTACCGGCGCTGACGTATTGACCAGTTTTAACGCTCACTTGACTCAACTGTCCTGATTCAGGAGCAGTAATGACTGTATTCTCCAAATTAATTTGCGCTTGCTTAGCACCTGCTTCAGCATTTTTAATGTTGGCATCGAGTGACGAGCGGCTACCACTGGTTTTCTCACGCGCTTGACGAGCAACTTGTAAATTCGCTTCCGCTTGCTGTACGCCTGCCTGCGCCTTGGCAAGTTGTGCTTCGGCATGGGCAACTTCAGCTCTTGAGACCGCACCAATAGCGACCAGTCCTTGATAGCGTTTGACATCCTCACGAGCACTATAAACACTGACTTTTGCGCTATTTAGATCTGCTTCGCGCGCCTCAATTTGTGCTTGGTTTGTTCCAGTATCTTGGGTATTACTAGAGCGATTGGTCTCGGCAACTTCAATATTAGCCTGCGCTTGTTCAAGCTGCTGCTGAAAGGTGCGATCATCTATTTTTACTAATAAATCACCTGCTTTTACGCTGGCAAAATCTTGTACGGCAACCTCAGTCACGTAGCCTGAAACCTGCGGACTGATAATAGTCGTTTGACCTTTGACAAAGGCATTATTCGTTTGCTGCACAGTTGGTGTAAAGGGCGGTAATTTCCACGCATAAAGAATTAATGCGACACCAATAACAATCAATGCAATCAGTAAACCTAAATTAAAAAACGATTTTTTCTTAGGTGACCAGCCAGTTGAGTCGGGGATAGGCTCTACTGGTGGCATTGGCGTGTCAACTACTACCTCATCAGTTTTAACGTTATCCGTATTTGCACCTTCATTAGGCTCATCAGATTTGTTTAAATGAGGAGCCGTTTCGGGTGCAGCTGTCTCAAGCTTAGCTGTTTCAGATGCTAAGTCCGCTGGCGTTATAGTTGTTTTGTTAGGTGCGCTCGCATCATTTAGATTATTGGGTTTGTCTTCATTCATGAAGCGCTCCTAATGGGTTTAATAGACATAGTAGATAATTTTAAAATAATAATCATAGGATTGGGATAGAGAGTGAATAATAAAAATTGCACCATTAGCTATTTTTGTTCTCTCATCTTCGCTAAAGCGGCAAGCTCTTTAGCCAGTGGATTGCGTTTATGATAGCGATAATAGAAATAAACAATCAATAGATAAACTGTTGTAATGCTAGCGCTCACTGCCATTAAAAAGAATAAATCATCGTAAGCGGCGACGGTTGCCTGGCGCTGGATACCTTGGAGAATCTGCGTCATCATGGCAGGATTATCACCATTCATTGAGCTGACCATATCCGCATAATGCATTTGCGTACGAATGGTGGTAAAGGCTTGAATGGCCGCTGCACCTGCTAAACCGCCAACAGTTTGTGAAATACCAAAAACGACCGAAAAACTTATAATATAAGCAGGACCATTGGCAATAGCACGAAACATGCCTTCAAATACCATTGGACCCATAAAGTAAACGGCGGCAAAAGCGATCATAAACTGACTGAGATAAAACATCGAAGGGGCAGAATTTAGCGACACACCTGTGTCTATCCACGCGCCAATTGCAATGAGGGCAACAGCAAAAATCACTGGTCGACGCAGATCCATCGCATTGGTGCTAAAGATACTAATCACCAATGCCAATACGCTGGCTACCAATATCACTGCATAAAAAACAATCAGCTGATCATTACCATAGCCAAGATTTGCTAGTAAACCTGCTGCACCGACGCTTTGCTCAGACAGCAAAATACGCATCAGGGCACCGGTAATCATAAAGGCAATAATAGTACGGCTACGCATCCAGCGTACTTGTAACATGGGATTTTTACGGTGGGTTTCAATCCATAAGGCGATAGTAATGGTGACGACCGCAATAATTAGCGGATAGCTAAGCCAAGGGGTTGTCCACCATAAGATACGCCCTTGTACTAAGAACACTGCCAATGCAGCAAGACCACTGGCAAAAAATGCAAAGCTGACGATATCTAGCTTCTCAAATACCTTTTCGGTATTACCGGGCGGCAGCTCTAATATATTAATGAGGCCAAAGCAAATTAGTGCCAAACCAACTTGAAATAAAAATAAACTCTCAAGCTGACCATCAACTGCCAAGTAGGGCGAGATGATACGCGACAACGGAATGCCAAATTGTACTAGGCCAAAGCCTAAAATTAAGCCGCTGATACGCTTAGCCGTAGGCATGCCTTGTAGACAATAAAAAATAGACAGTACCGTCATGGCGCTGGCGACCACGCCACTAAAACCTCGAGCGACAAGTTCTAAATAGTAAGGTTCAATTCTGACACCAGTCGTTGTACTCAGAAGATTGCTACTAACAAGCCACTGCATACTAGTGGCTGCTAACAAAAAGAATAAGGTGATTTTGCTAAATAGCGACATACCAAACTGTTGGCGAATTTTATATAACAGCACAGTGACGCAGGCATTAGTCATATTGTAGGCGACTGATATCCAGCCGCCTTCTACTGGCGTTAAGCCCATTTCACCTTGGATTTGAGTGAGGTTAGCCACCAATAGACCATTTTGGAAGCTGGCCGTTAAACCGATAAAAATACCGATGAGCAGATAAAATACCTTGCGGCGTGTAGGATGGTCGGGAGTGGCGGGCGAGCCGAGCATAAATGGCTGTTCATGCGGCTTAAACTGATAGTCGGTACTCATTGGCAGGCAATTAACTGTATAGGAAAGTGAAGTGACATAGCATGACTCTTGGACTAGAAATACATCGTGCCAGTTGGGCTAGCAGTAATTGAGTACGGGGATATTTTATTTCACTCCCATACAAAATAAAAAACAGCCTAAAGACTGCCTGAGTTATTTTATCATAATTTTTATTCAGCGTTTGTAACCGACACCAAATCTATAACCATTAGCTACTAATAAGCCCGACATAAAAAACAGCCCTTTAAGAGCTGTTTTTTTGACTTTAAATAATGAGCAAAATATTTGGCTGACGACTATATTGATTTATCGTGATTCGCTTCTAAACGCATCGTACGCTGGTAGCTATCAAGGCTTGCCAACTGTAGAGCGTATTGCTTAATATTGGCATAATCTTCCAGCGCCCCACGTTTAGCCAGCATAATTAAGTCAAACGATAACATAAAGTCAGCACCGCTTAATTTATTGCCAACGATAAATGATTTACCTGCCACTTTATCGTTTAAATAACTTAGCAACTTATGCTTTTCTTGAGCGATATAACCTTTCAAAAAATCATTATCGCCAACGCCTGCTTTATTGGTAAATAACTCAAGTAGCAGTGGCAACATCAGCGAGCTTTCCGCAAAGTTAATCCATTGTAAGTAATGACCATAATCTGCGCTGTCGACAGCAGGGCGCAAACTATCTGGTGCAAAACGTTCAATCAATAGCTCAGTAATGGCCCCTGATTCTGCGTAAAGCTCGCCATCCATCTCAATAACCGGAGACTTACCCAATGGATGGACGGCTTTTAGACTGTCTGGCGCTAAATGCGTTTTGGCATCACGCTGATGGCTAATGATTTCGTAGGGTTGCCCCAATTCCTCTAAAAGCCATAAGGTACGTAATGAGCGTGATTGATTAAGGTGATGCAGTCTAATCATGATGTCAGCCTTTTTGCTATATTTTAATTTGCCGTGTTTTTATGGGTTAAGCTTGAAGCTTTGCAAGCAAACGTTTAGCGGCTTCTTCTGATGACGCTGGGTTCTGACCAGTGATTAACAAACCGTCTTCAACCACATATGATTCCCAATCCGCTCCTTTTTTATAGTTACCGCCATTGGCTTTAAGGACATCTTCTAATAAGAAAGGCACCACATCAGTGAGCTGAACGCCTTCTTCTTCAGTGTTACTGAAACCTGTTACAGTTTTACCTTTAACCAAGTATTCGCCATCAATTTTGACATTTTTCAGTGCGGCTGGTGAATGACAAACGAAAGCAACCGGTTTGTCTTGCTTAATGAAAGTCTCAATCAACTCGATAGAATTTTTATCGACAGCTAAATCCCATAATGGACCATGACCACCAGGATAGAATACGGAGTCGAAATCTTCGGCTTTTATATCAGCCAGTTTTTTAGTGTTAGCAAGATCCTTTTGAGCATCAGCATCGTCTTTAAAACGCTTGGTATCTTTTGTTTGCGCATCTGCTGTGTCGCTACTTGGATCTAGTGGTGGTTGGCCGCCAGCAGGTGAAGCAAGGGTCACATTGACGCCAGCATCTAGAAAAGCATAGTAAGGCGCAGCAAACTCTTCTAGCCAAAAGCCTGTTTTTTTACCAGTATCGCCCAACTTATCATGTGACGTTAGTACCATTAAAATATTCATAATTATCCTTATTTATTATTTAGATTTATCATTAATAACTAGCAGCCAGCATAAATAAAATCATTTTTACTAAACAACTGACTGCACATAGTATTGATGTTTTAAATGTTATTTTCAGTGGTTGTCTTAACGACTTATGTTGTTAAGTGGTTATCTCAAAGTTATTTAACATCGGCAACTTTGACGACTGTTTTACCGAAGTTTTTACCATCTAACATGTCAAAGAATGCTTGCGGTGCTTGCGCTAAGCCATCGACGATATGTTCTTTGGTTTTTACTTTACCTGAGTCAATCCAGTCGCCCATAATTTTTAAGAACTCAGGGAAGTGGTCGCCATATTCTTCAAAGATAATAAAGCCTTTGACCGTTAGGCGTTTACTTAGAATATTGCCCATCAGGACGCCCAAGCGGTCTTTACCATCAGGCAGTTCAGTCGCGTTATATTGCGAAACCAATCCGCATACTGGAATACGTGCATGAGCATTCAATAGTGGCATAACCGCATCAAAGACTTTACCACCAACGTTTTCATAGTAGATATCGATACCATCTGGACAGGCAGCTTTTAGTTGATCGGCAAAATCATCGGCTTTATGGTCGATACAAACATCAAAGCCAAGCTCATTAACCGCGAAGTCGCATTTTTCTTTACCGCCTGCTATACCAACAGTATGCAAACCAAGCTCATTACCAGTTTGTCCGACGGTTGCACCGACAGGACCAGTCGCCGCTGCAACGACTAAAGTTTCACCTTTTTGTGGTTTGCCGATATCGGTCAAACCCATATAGCCTGTGAAGCCTGGCATACCAAGCACACCTAAACCATAAGAAGGATTGGTCATATCTTTGTCAAGCTTTAGTACGCCTTCGCCATCACTGACGCTATAGTCCTGCCAGCCTGAATTTGACACAACCAAATCACCGACCGCAAACTTATCGATATTTGATTCGACTACTTGGGCAACCGTGCCACCTAGCATCACATCACCAACTTGTAGCGGGTCAGCATAGCTTGCGGCATCACTCATGCGTCCACGCATATAAGGGTCTAGTGACATATAGACGGTGCGTAGTAGCATTTGCTTGTCAGTTGGCGTTGGAATATCACCGATAGCCAATTCAAAATTATCGGCAGTTGGTGCGCCATGTGGACGGCTGGCAAGTTTTATTTGACGGTTTTGTTGTTGGTTCTGATTATTGTCAAAACTCATAATTATATTCCTTACTTTATTTATGACTGTTCATTTTCTTGCTTAGTCTGTTTTTAACATAACAGCCACTCAATACTGAATAGCTGCTATTTCTTGCTAATTTGTAAAAAGACTAAGCGTTACTACTAACTGCGCGATCTAGAATACGACGTGATACGGCCAAATCATTTTTACCATGCTCGCCCAACTTCACCATTTTATGAGCTTCTAACTGCTTGATGATTGGGTCGATAGCAGAGGCGTCTAAGTCTGCATCTTCTAAGCTAACAGGCAGTCCAAGCTCACGGAAGAAGTTTTCAGTATGAACGATAGCAGCTTCAATGATGGCATCATCATTTAGCTCAGTACCATTATTGTCGGCTGTAATGTTCCATACATTACGTGCATACTGGAGCAATTTATCTTTTTTGCTTTCTTTTAGCTCACGCATAACCGATGGCAAGACAATCGTTAGCGTACGGGCATGATCAATGGCATGCAACGAGGTCAGTTCATGGCCAATCATATGTGTCGTCCAATCTTGCGGAACGCCCGTGCCAATCAGACCATTCAAGGCCATGGTCGCTGTCCACATTAGATTTTTACGCGTCTCTAAATTCTCTGGGTCAGCTTTAACCGCTGCACCTTCTTCAATCAAAATCTTAAGTAAGCTTTCAGCAAAACCGTCTTGGACTTTTGCATTGACCGGATAGGTGAGGTACTGTTCCATCACATGGACAAATGCATCGGCGACACCGTTCATGACTTGGCGTTCAGGTAATGTGAATGTTTTAGTAGGATCTAAGATTGAGAATTTAGGGAAAGTAAGCGCATTACCAAAGGGTAGTTTTGCTTGGCGCTCGCTATAGTTAATCACACCGCCTGAATTCATTTCAGAGCCAGTCGCTGGTATGGTTAATACCGCACCCAAATCAACCGCTGAATCAATTTTTCTACAGCCACTGGTTAATGCTTCCCAAGCTTTTTCACGTGATACTGTACCGTCTTCTTCAGTGAGTGACGATACGAGTGCAACGAATTTACTGCCGTCGATAACTGAACCGCCACCAACAGCTAATAAGAAATCAATATTATGCTCATTGACCATATCAGCCGCTTTTAACAAAGTGGTGAATT
Source organism: Psychrobacter sp. DAB_AL32B (assembly GCF_002224105.1). NCBI lineage: Bacteria > Pseudomonadati > Pseudomonadota > Gammaproteobacteria > Moraxellales > Moraxellaceae > Psychrobacter > Psychrobacter sp. DAB_AL32B. The sequence goes on from NZ_NEXU01000112.1 coordinate 27,018, forward strand.
CTGGGTTGGCTTCAATGCCACCGAACTCAAATACCTCACGGTTGCCATTGGCTGACAAGGCTGCTTTCACTTCATCTAACGTACCAGTACGCTGTGCTGAGCCGCCACCATAAGTGATTAATACACGCGCATCGGTAGGTACTAAATCTGATAGCTGTTTGATTTGGTCTTCACCAAAGACGATACGTACTGGATTGTAATATTGAAAGTTATTCATAGTATTCCTAAAGCTTAATAAGCATTTAATGAGTGTTTTAAAATTGAATATAAGTTATGTATGTTCTTTACATCTGTCCGCATTGTACATTGATTAGACCGGTCGTCTAGCAGTTATTTATTAATGTTTACAAAAGTATCGTACAAGTGAAAATAGAATTTAATATTAAGTAGATCGATATAAATTATTATTTAGTTTAACTACAGCTAATGAAATGAGTAAAATAATTAAGAGAATAGAAAGCTATTAGCGGCCCATTTCGGTGGTTGTCATTTGCCATACTTCTGCTAGTGGTGTATCGGTTTGGCTAATCTTTGCGATTAAACTGGCACCAAGCCATGCAAAATACCAACGCTTTGCCATGCTCTCAGCAGCGATGTTATCAAGATGAGGTACAGAATTATCTGCCCAACCTGCTTTGATTTGGGACGCAAGCCAAGCAATGGTTTGCTGATAGCCTAAATATAATACTTTACGCATAGGCTCTGATATATCAGCGACTTCAGCGCTTAATTTAACCACCAAACACTTCTCATAATCGCAGCCATTTTGCTGAGTGTCGTACCAGTTCTGGAAATAGTCATAAAGTTTCTGCTGCGAGCTGACATCTTGCGCACCAATAATATCTAGGCGGTTTTTATATTGAGTAAAGTAGTGTTCAATAATTGCTTCGCCAAAGGCTTCTTTTGAGGCAAAGTAATGATAAAAGGAGCCTTTAGGAACACCTGCCGTATCTAGTATTTGCTTAATACCAACGGCGGTAAAACCCTTTTGTGCAATCAGCTTATAACCAGTGGCTAACAGATGGGCTTTGGTATTTGATAAGGCAATGCTTGATGGGGCGTTATCTGATGAAATAGGTACTGAGGTATCGGGTATAGACATAAAGCTTATGTTCTCCTTAGAGAGTGTTCTAGTTCGTCATATTTTTAATACCAATAAATAATTAATGAAAAAGTTACGTTTTTTCAACAAACCTTACTGATAAAGCGTTCTTATTCTTATGAGGTCTATGGTAGCATTAGACCAGTCGTCTAGCAAGTTACGTTTTTTATCCATGAGTTGTTAACATGTATTTTTAATCAACAACTTCTTATCTAATAGCTGTTTATTTAATGAGCTTTTATCTAGCGGTTAAGGCAATGATCCTGAATAACGCAATGCCACTAAATAAATGCTTCTGAATGAATCAGTAACTCTACATAACGAAAGTTCAAATAACATTTTTAAAATAAAAAAATAGGAATAATTATGACTACCAATAATACTCATTCAAACCCTTATAGTGATTTCGATTTGCAATATATCGCTGGCAAGTGGCAAAAAGGTAGAGACGATAGTGTCAATACCGATACCAATCCTTATAACGGTGATACGTTGGTAGAGATTCAGCAAGCAACGAAAGAGCAGCTTGATGAAGCCTATCAAGCAGCAACTAAAGCACAAGCTGAGTGGGCGCAGCAAACGCCAGCCGAGCGTGCTAGTGTACTTTATAAAGTCGTCGCTATTTTTGATCAGCGTCAAGATGAAATTGTTGACTGGTTAGTGAAAGAGTCGGGTAGTACCCGTATTAAAGCAATGGTAGAATTCGGTAGTGCGCGAGCGATTACCCTTGAAGCCGCCAGTTTTCCGAATCGTGTACACGGTGAGATTCGTCCTTCTAATACGCCCGGTAAAGAAAACTTTATTTATCGTGAACCGATGGGTGTGATTGCGGTTATCAGTCCATGGAACTTTCCACTCCATTTAACGCAACGTTCTATTGCTCCTGCTTTAGCATTGGGTAATGCCGTTGTGCTTAAGCCTGCTAGTGATACGCCAATAACCGGTGGTTTACTATTGGCAAAAATCTTTGAAGAAGCGGGTCTGCCAAAAGGTTTGCTGAATGTAGTGGTTGGTGCCGGTAGTGAGATAGGGGACGCCATTGTCACCCACGATATACCAAGTTTGGTATCGTTTACGGGCTCAACTTCAGTAGGTAAACATATCGGCGAGTTGGCGAATGGCGGTGATTACATCAAACAAGTGGCACTAGAGCTCGGTGGTAACAGCCCGTTTGTAGTGTTAAAAGATGCCGATATTGAACAAGCAGTAAAAGCGGCGGCCTTTGGTAAATTCCTGCATCAAGGTCAGATTTGTATCGCTATCAACCGTATTATTGTTGAAGATGAGATTTATGATGATTTCGTTGAACGTTTCCTTGCTCATGTTAAGACCTTAAATGTCGGCGATCCTAGCAAAGAAGATACTGCTGTTGGTCCTATTATTAATGATAAGCAAGTGAAGTCATTGAAAGAAAAAATCGCTAAAGCGCAGAAAGAAGGCGCGAAGATGATATTAAGCGGTGAGATAAAAGGTCAAGTAGTGCCGCCGCATATCTTTACTGAAGTGACGCGTGAGATGGAATTATCATGTGATGAAGTGTTCGGACCCTTGGTTGGTGTTATCCGTGCTAAAGATGAAGACGATGCGTTATCGATTGCTAATGATTCAATGTATGGCTTATCGAGTGCGGTATTTACCAAAGATATGGAAAAAGGCCTACGCTTTGCTCGCGGTATTAAAGCGGGCATGACTCATATCAATGATATTTCAGCCAATGATGATAGTAATGCGCCATTTGGTGGTGAGAAAAACTCTGGGATCGGACGTTTTAATGGCGAGTGGATACTGGAAGAGTTCACCACTTTGCATTGGATTTCGGTTCAGCATACGCCGCGTGACTATCCGTTTTAAAAGCAGCCGTTTTAAAAGCAGCCATTTTAAATAATTCATTTTAAATAACTCGTTTTAAATATTATGGCTTGAGTTTTTAATATAAAAAAGTCCGCCTAGATGGCGGTCTTTTTGGTTCTATACGCTCCTTAGCCAAGCTCGCTATGCAACAAGCCCACTAGCACAATAGTGGTAATAATCAATAACGTGGCAATAATCAACGCAATTTTCATAATACTGTCTTTATTCATAAACGGCTTGCCTAGCTCTACTAATACCTAGATATATTAATCTAGTATCTTGAGGTAGTCATTAAATGACCTTACTTACCCTCAAAAGCGTTGCTACTATTATTAATATTGCACATACGGTCATTAAGCTCCATGTTGTTTTACCCCAATCTGGCATCATCTTATCACTCTATTGTTTATTATATTCGGTATAAAGAATATAATAAACAATAATATAAATATGTCAAACTCTTTAGAACATAATGGAGATTTCAATATACTGCAGACAGTGTTAGGAATGATAAATCATCACTCTCAATATAAGCCAAGTTAGGATGATATAAACACTGGTATGTCAAAAAATATATAAATTAAAAGACCGCCATAATAGCGGTCTTTTTTGGATGTTTTAGAGCATAATTATTTGAGATGAAAGCCTAACAGACCCTGTATCTCTTCAATGGTCATATGCCTAACGAGAGTCTGTTCTTCTACAGATAGGCGGTTGGTATGTTCTTTTATCATAGTATGAATGCTACGCGCGACTTCAGATGTCGTGGCATAATACATTTGTGGTTCTTCTTGGGTAAGTTTTATCAAAAATTTATCAATGATTTTATGTTTTTGAGTGGCAGCGTGTTCTACAGTCATGACATTCTCCTAGGTATAAACCATTTAAGCAGTCAGCTTAACGATAGTCAATGCTGATAGTGATGATTATGATGGCAAATATCAAGGTATATGATACTTTAGAGGTTCACATAATATTCTCTTAAGCAGTTTAGAGCTTTAGATAAACGATGGCTTTAGTATGAATAAGTACTTTAATGAATGATAGCAGTCAAATAGTTTAGGTTGTATTACGAATAACATTCATTTAAAATGAATCTTTAGGATAAATCTTCTAACTTTATAATAAGAAGTCTGCTATGCAATCTATCAACTTACCCAGCAAGCCACCGAGCGCTCCCCATCCTATACTCAATTTGAGCTTTAGGATATTTTTTAGTGCAGCAGCAATTTTTGCCATTATAACGATGGCATTGTGGGCGTTTGTATTCACAGGACATACGGGTATAGAGGCACAAACTTTGAATCCGCTATATTGGCATGGGCATGAAATGATTTATGGCTATGCATTGGCAGTGGTGGCGGGATTTTTATTAACGGCGGTGAAGACGTGGACAGGCGTCATGATGCCGCATGGTTATAAGTTGTTGGCTATTTTTGGCTGTTGGTTGCTGGCACGTTTGGGCTGGATAGCCTTTGGTTTGGGCGTCACGGTTGCTGGTAGTGGCGCGTCGTTACTATATGCGGCGGCAGTGTTTGATTTACTGTTTGTTGGATCAATGGCTTTCGTGATTTTTCGTGCCGTATTACAAGTTAAACAATATAAGCAAATGGGTATTTTAGCGAAGCTGGCGCTACTGACACTGGGTAACGGCTTGTGCTATTGGGGTATTATCAGCGCCAATATGAATATGACGAAGGTTGGCGTTTATTTAGGTTTTTATCTTATCATTGGCTTGGTATTGACTATTGGTCGCCGCGTCGTGCCTTTCTTTATTGAGCGTGGTCTCAGTATACCTAACGCTAAAGGTGTGGCAGAAACGGTGACGGTACGCAATAGTAAAGTGCAAGATATTGCAAGTTTACTATTTTTCTTTGCTTTTTTTATTACTGATTTATTTTATCCCAATAAGTATCTGTTGACCGTCAGTGCCCTTGGCGTCGCAGTGGTCAATATCGTCCGCTTGATGGGTTGGTATCATCGCGGTATATGGCAAAAACCGCTATTATGGTCGTTATATGTCGCGTTTTTGGGTATGTGTGTGAGCTTTATATTGTACGCACTCCAGCCGTGGCTCGGTTATAATCACAGTATTGCGGTACATGGCTTGTCGATTGCCGGTGTAGGTATGATGACTGTGGCTATGATGGCGCGCGTATCGCTCGGTCATACTGGGCGTAGTATTCATACCTCTCCTAAAACCGTTAATATCATGTTTGGTCTGATGGTATTAGTCTTTGTAAGTCGTGTGTTCTTACCCTTGTTTGACATGGGTCATTATCTGTTATGGATAATGATAGCGCAAGGTGCTTGGATAGCCTGCTTTGTTATATTCTGCATCAGTTATTTGCCGATGCTGGCACGTCAGAGACCAGATGGTTTATTTGGTTAATGAGATTTGGGTAGATAGAAATAGTAACTCAAGCAACCTTAATTATTTAAGTAATAGCTAAGGTTGCTTTGATGATAAATAAGGGTATTTAAAATCCACCTCAAAAATTGGAGCGCTTAACCATGCGACTGACCAACTATAGTGATTATGCGCTACGTTCGTTGATTTATTTAGCGATTAAGCCTGAGCCGCATTTATTGGCTAATATTAGTGATATTTCGATCAGCTACAATATCTCTAGAAGTCATCTAACCAAGATTATTCATCAGCTGGGACAACTTGGCTACATCGATAGTGTCCGCGGTAAAAATGGCGGGATTCGGTTAGCACTTGCCCCAAAGGATATTAACTTGGGTGTCTTGATTAAAAAAATTGAACCAGACTTTAACTTGGTTGAGTGCTTTTCTACGGATTTATTGATTACTCCAAAGCCTGTCAATAGTAAAAACGCCGTGAACGCTAGCAGTAGTAATGAGGAAGCCAGCGCTAAAGATTTGTCGTTGACGCTGATTGATGAGACAGCAAACAATGTGAAATCAGGCTGTGTCATTAGTCCTGTCTGCCAGCTAAAACAGGTATTTTTTGAAGCATTGACCGCTTTTATCAGCGTACTTGAGCGTTATACGTTGGCGGATATTATTAGCAATGAGTCGGAGTTAGCTGAGTTGTTGTTTTATAGGAATACTGTCGCTCAGGTTTTAAAGTAATAGATTGCGTTTAAAGTAGGATAGTAAATAGTAATAAGAAAGGCTCGCTATATTA
>NZ_NEXU01000113.1:0-30922 GCF_002224105.1 Psychrobacter sp. DAB_AL32B
TCTGCCTAAACTGTTTCATGATATGGGCTGTATCGATTTTATATTAAACTGACTATATTTTAAATATCTACTTTTTTATCGCACACATTAGCTTAGCAAAAATGTACGTTAACTGATGTATCAATATGAATGCAGATTTATTTGCTTTGCCACTTGCGCTCTTAGCTCACTGGCTTATCATACTCATATTCACATTATCATTTATAGCCAAATATGAATAACAAACCTCAAGCAGCTTTACCAACTTCGCCCGCTTCACAAACCAAGCAGACATTTAACGAACAGCTGTCTTCTGCGCCTCCCAACACGCCTGATAAAAAAATTACTGTCAATAATTCGTACGTATTTGCTACCACAGCAGAGGTTAAGCAATGGATTAAAGCCCAAGCACAAGCTTTGGGGTTTGCTGACTGTGGGTTTTTGTCCGTGCATCATCCTTTGTTTACTAAACAGACTGAACAATTAAAGCAATGGTTAGCGAAAGGCTACGAAGGTCAATTGCAGTTTATGCATAGCAATCATCATCTACGTGCCCATCCTGAGCAACTGGTGGAAGGGGCTAAAACCATCATCAGCGTACGTATGGATTACTTAACCCAAACACCAACACCGCGCGCTATCACTGATAACGATCATCCAAACCAAGGCATCATCGCGCGTTATGCGAGAGGGCGTGATTATCATAAAACCATGCGCAGTCGCTTAAAGCAATTGGCATTAAAGATTGAAGCCATGCTTCCTGAATGGCAACATCTAGATATCGGTGCTGATACGGATTTTATTTTTAGGCCATTTAGTGATTCAGCGCCTATCTTTGAGAGGCCTATTGCTGATGCCGTTGGTCTCGGCTGGACCGGGAAGCACACGCTGCTCATCAACAAGCAAGCAGGTTCATTTTTTGTGCTGGGAGAGTTGTTTATGAGTCTCGAATTACCTGATGATGAACCCGTCAAAGAGCATTGTGGTAGTTGCAGTGCCTGTATTGACATCTGCCCTACCCAAGCGATTGTCGCACCCTATGAGCTCAATGCGTCAGCCTGTATCTCATATCTGACTATTGAGCACGACGGTATTATTGATACCAAATATCGCCGCGCCATTGGCAACCGTGTCTTTGGTTGTGACGACTGTCAATTGATTTGCCCATGGAATCGCTATGCCAATCTCACGCCTGTAGAAGATTTTGCGCCAAGGCACAATCTTGACAACAGTAGCTTGTTAGAGCTCTGGCAATGGCAGGAAGCAGATTTTATGAAAAAGACTGAAGGTAGTCCACTAAGACGCACCGGTTATGTGAATTTTTTGCGCAATATCGCCATTGCTCTTGGTAATGCTAATGGTAGTCAGGAAGTGATCGAGGAATTACAAACTAAATTAGGCAAACATAATGCTATGCTTGATGAACACATTCATTGGGCAATGACTGAACAACATAACAAACTAAAAATAATTAACAAGTAGAAAAAATTTTGTGTAAATCAAAATCTTTCTTAAGATATTTATACGAATTATAAAAACAAAAAAAATGCCTCTTATTATTATGAGAGGCATTTTTTATTAACTTACTTCTTTAGATATTAAAAATTAAAATTATGGCTTAGGAATACGTAATACTTGACCTGGGTAAATTTTATCAGGGCTAGTTAGCATTGGCTTATTGGCTTCAAATATTTTCAAATAATCACCAGCTGACCCATAAACATTCTGCGCAATCTTCGATAAATTGTCGCCAGATTTTACGGTATACATAGTAGATTCAGGTGCATCTTCTTCGATATCAATATTATCAATCACCTTAGCAACATTTTGCACATTACCGATAGCGATAATAGCCTTTTCACGATCTGCTTGGGTTTTTGCCTTACCACTAATTTCTGCTGTATCCGTTGAACCGTTATACTTGATTTTTAGATCACTAATATTAAGATTTTGCTGCTGAATACGACGAAGCAAAATATTGGCTACTGACTGTGCAGAAGGCTCACTACTTTGTACCGGTGTATTAGCGTCCGCTTTCGTTTCTACTTTAGCATCATGCTTGGCATCATCACGATTGAAAATCTTATCACCAATGTCTTTTGCAAAACTGAACATACCCATATAACTGCTCCTTGAAATATTGTTATTTATTATTAATCTGAGAGTAATTATCTTTCTTTAGTTAATTAACTACTCTCATTCTTTTTTGCTTACCATCACGAGTATAAGCAAAGGCTAACGCTATGAATAGTAACAGTATGTTTAGTAATGTTGATTTGGCGTAGCTTGTGTTAACGTACTTGGTAATAAAGTGACTATGCATTACTACGTTAAATCACTGCGATGGATTATCGCAATAATCTAGTGTAGTAATGCACCAAGATAATTTGCTGGCATATATTTTTAGAATGAATGATAGGCATAAAAAAACCGCTTATCTATTAAGATAAGCGGTCATATCAAACTTGCTAAGCGAGTAGCTAATTATAGCTGTGCTTGTACGTAGTCAATTGCTTTTTGAACAGTCGTTAATTCTGCTGAATCTTCATCAGGAATAGTGATGCCGAAGTCGCTTTCGAATGACATAACCAATTCAACTAGGTCCAATGAATCGGCACCTAAGTCTTCCATAAATGAAGCATCGTTATTGATATCTTCAACATTCATACCTAGTTGCTCAGCTACTGCGGCTTTAACTCTTAGCTCGGTATCATTACTCATGTAGATTTCTCCTTTTTGATCTATTATTTTGACAAATTACTATAACATCTTAATTAGATTCTATAGCATTGTATATAAAATGGGATTTTTAGATTTGTATGGCTTTCTGAGTGCGCTATAACAAGTTATACATTTACTAATGTCTAGTAAAACCTTGCTATCATACAGGGCTTTGACTTAAAAGTATTCGTCATTATAGCACTCTTTATTATAGTTTACACTCGTTCACACAGTTTTTTATTATAACTATGTAACGCTTGGCTACAAGCTGATCACTAGCAACTACATATACATGCCACCATTGACAGGCAGAACGGCGCCTGTAATATAACTGGCTTCATCGCTCGCTAAAAATAGTACTGCTGCTGCAATATCTTCTGGCTGGCCAAGACGACTAATAGGAACGGCATCTAACATTGAGTTTAATAAGCGTTCGTCAAGCTCGTCGGTCATATCGGTTTCAATCAAGCCTGGCGCCACACAATTAATGGTCACTTGGCGTGAGCCTATTTCACGCGCTAGCGTGCGGCTGAAGCCCTCGACACCGGCTTTAGTCGCTGCATAGTTAGATTGACCGGCATTGCCCATTTGAGCGACGACAGAGGTAATATTGATGATACGACCACGGCGCGCTTTCATCATGCCGCGAATAGCACGTTTACTCATACGATAAACAGAGGTCAAATTGGTATCAATCACATTGTCCCAATCTTCATCTTTCATACGCATCAATAAGCCATCTTGGGTGATACCAGCATTATTGACCAACACTTGAACCGCACCATAGACACTTTCTATCTCTTCAAATAGTTTGTCAATCTGTGCGGTATCGCGTACGTCTAGCACTCGACCTATTCCGCCACTATCGTGTAGATACTCATCAATCAATGCAGCACCCTTTTCAGTGGTCGCTGTACCGATGACAAAATGTCCTTCTTTGGCGAAGCGTTTGGCGACAGCTTTGCCAATACCGCGGCTCGCGCCAGTTACTAATGTAATCGTACGACTCATGATAACACCTCCAACAATTTATCTAGACGGGCGGGCTTGTCGGTAGGATAGCTTGCAATTGGGTGCGCTTGGCGCTTTGCCAAATTACTCAATACGTTACCACTGCCACACTCGATTAAAATATTAATTTGTTTATCAGCTAGCTCTTGCATGGTCTTGGACCATAATACTGGTTCACTTAACTGTTCAGTTAACGCCTCTTTAATACCTGCTGCACTGGTCTCAACGCGCGCGTGACGGTTTTGAATAACTGGAATCGTCGCCTGATCGAATTTGATTGATGCTAGCTCTTTCGCCAATGCGCTGCTCGCTGGTGCCATAAGGGCACAATGCGAAGGCACGCTTACCTTCAATGGAATGGCCTTTTTACCAGTATTTTGTACTTTATCAATGACCGCGTTGACGCCTACCGCATTACCAGAAACCACCACTTGTCCAGGACTGTTAAAGTTTGCTGCGCCAACAATCGCATCATCAACATGCTCAGTTGCTTGTTCACACAGGGTTTCGACTCGATGGTCTTCCAGACCTAGCACGGCTGCCATAGCCGTATCGATACCTACCACGGCCTCTTGCATCAATTGACCACGCTTATGCACCAGCTTCACTGCATCCGCAAGTGAGATCACACCAGCGGCGCAAAGGGCGCTATATTCTCCTAGAGAATGACCGGCTAGATAACAGGGCTTATTTTCTATTTTTTGTTGTAAGATACGCCAAATAGCGATGCTAGCCGTCAGCAATGCTGGCTGCGTATATTGAGTTTGATTGAGCTGGTCTTCGTCCTGACAAATTGCCCATAAGTCTTCACCAAGCGCGTCACTCGCCTCAGTAAAGGTTTCAAGAATTTCAGGGTAAGTTTCAGCAAGCTCGCTGGTCATACCCACGACTTGAGATCCTTGTCCAGGGAAAATAATGGCAATACGAGTCGGCTGTTTTTTTATCATATCGGGTACAGAGGCCATAACCAATATTCCTTATTTAATTGAAAATACCCCTAAAGTGAACGGGGTGCATTGCAGAGTTAAAGACTATATGGAATTTTTATTTTATAGAGCCATTGCTGTCACTAGTCCTTTAAGACAACTGACTCTTATGAAACTATACACTGACGTAGGTCATTAGCATAGCGGCCAAAAAGTTAATTCGTTATCTTGCCCTATTAAGCGCTCATGAATGATCATTCATGAGCGCTTAAAACAAATATTTAAATATATACCAAGCTTTAAAAAACAGTAAAAAATTAATAGCAAAAAGCCAAGTTATCTAGCCACATAATATATGATAGCGAAATAACTTGGCTTTCTTTAGCTCAAACTGATTGCTGGGTAACAGCTGTGCGAGAACTGTCGATAGTTATAAAAACTATCATAATTCTGCGTCAACCAGCAAATAACTTAAGCGTCTTGACTGACTTTAAATAGCTGGCGACCACGATAGAAACCATCTTTAGTCATGTGATGACGACGATGCTTTTCACCAGTGGTAGCATCGATGCTTAGCTCAGCGATTTCCATACGATGATGTGAACGGCGCATGTCACGACGAGAACGACTTTTACGACTTTTTTGAACGGCCATGATATAGCTCCTATACTTAAAAGGGGATAAGCTTGAAATTCAGCTTTAATCGACACTGACAGAGGCTATATAATCACAACAACCTAAGTCTTACGCATCATTAGTTAAATAGATTGCCACACGTATTGAAGTGTTGATTACGTCTAAAATCTATAGTTAGTTTGCAAGGTTAGCATCTATCTGCCAGCGGCAGGTTGCTAGAATGCAATAATCGGGACATTATACGCATGTTTAGCGGATTAATAAAGCCCTGCTGTTCACTCTTCTGCAAAAAGCTGACAAAAGGTATAACGAAGCAACTTATTATGCCTTTTATCACTATCATTTATACCGTTACAACTTGCCTTTTAAAGAAGCTAAAGCGGCAAAAGGATTTTCGCTCTCTTCTTCTTCTGGTATCTCACCAAACTGCTCAACCGTCATTTCACAGTCATCATGCTTCGGCGCCATTGGCGTTTTAAGCAATATTTCATCTTCGACCAATTTTTTAAGCGGTAATAAACGCTCTGGGGATTGTTCGGTGATAATTTCATCGAGCAACAAATAGTCTTGCTCTTCATTAACTAAGCGTATTTGGCTCTCATTATCGAGTAGCGCAATATCATAATCATCTGTCAAATCTATCACAATTGGTTGCAAACAACGTTGGCAAGTTAACCATACTTCACCAGTTAATGTAAAAGCCAGATGCAACACATCATTTCGACGATACAGATTAGCTTTTAGCAGAATATTTGATTGAGCATGCTCAGTAGCTAATATAGTAGCAAGCCGCTCAAAAGAGTTGGGTATTACTTCTCCTGCCCATTCAAAGCCACTGTCTTCCCATTTATTTAAGGAAATATGTTCGAGCATGCTGGTTGACATAGACGCTGGTATTTGTTCAGCCTGAAGCGCTGACGACTTGTTATTTTGGGTGCTTGACATGCGCGGCCTCATTGATCAAAAACGGTGTATAATATTGCTTGCCATACTAACGGAAAGTGCTCTGCTGCGCTAGCGCTAGTATGTTAAGATTTTCGGTAGCTTATGTGTTGTTACCTTTCATTATTCGTTCGCATATATGAGTATATTCATCTCTTAATCTTTATTTGGTCAATGCTTTACTTATGATATCGCCTACTATTCATCCCAATTTTTCCAGCTTATTATCTACTTTTGACGCTGGGCTTTTATTACAACGTCTAAATGAATTGGACAGTGAAAAAACCTGTAGCAGTTCTGAAAATTTAGCTGATCCTCTAACTCGATATACATCTATTAAATATCGCTTAACGGATGTTATTTTACTCGAACACCCGTTGGCTGAAAATAATGAACAAGCTATTACCGACTGGCTAATACAATTATTTAACGCCCTATTCGTCAATCCGCGAGTCATATTAGTTCGCGGCACTGGCGAGCCAGAATATTTTCCTGCCCAAAATAATCAACCGGCAAGAATTGAATTTGCCCATGGTTTTTTTGCCAGTGCATTACATGAAATCAGTCATTTTTGTGTCGCAGGTGAGCGGCGCAGACAGCTATCTGACTTTGGCTATTGGTATGCACCCGATGGACGCTCAGCAGCTCAGCAGCAAGCTTTTGAGCGTGTGGAGATTAAGCCACAGGCATTAGAGTGTCTATTTACTCTAGCTTGCAGACGCCCTTTTCAAGTATCACAGGATAATCTATTTGCTGACTTTGATACTAGCAACAGTACCTTTCCTCAAGATGTTTATCAGCAAGTGAAAACATACATTGCTAAACCACATACGCTACCGGCTGATGCTAAAACCTTGCTACAAGCATTACTTACTAGTTATACGATGAATTAACTTAAGAATACCGAGCATATTTTATTTTTCATAAAAACATCTTATTCCATCAGGTTAACGATTTCATAACCATATTAACGCCTTGCACTTAAACTTATATTTGCTTTGGGCTATACTAATGACTTAACCCATATTTTATCGACAATCATACCCTCAATAAAGTAAGCTAATATTTGACAGTACCTCATCAATTACTATGCTTATTCAACTATTTCTACTTAGCAAGCCCTCTATCTATTTATATAACCATATTTTTTTCTCGTAAATAACGATATATTTAAATGACAAAAGTCTAATAATTATAAAATAAGGAATTATTATGCAAGTACTTTATATTCATCCAGAAAATCCACAGCCACGTCTTATTGAGCAAGCAGCTGACCTATTACGTAAAGATCAACTGATTATTTACCCAACCGATACCAGCTATGCCTTTGGTTGTCGCCTAGGTGCAAAAGACGCGCTAGAAAAACTGAAGCGTATTCGTGAGCTCGATGATAAACACCAATTTACATTGTTATGTCGTGATTTGAGTGAAATTGCCAATTATGCAGCCGTAGACAATTTGCAGTTTAAACAGCTAAAGGCTCTTACACCCGCGCCTATCACTTTTATTTTAAATGCGACTAAAGATGTGCCGAAGAAACTGGCGCATGCGAAGAAAAAAACCATTGGTATTCGAGTGCCAAGCAATCCTATCGCCCAAGCACTTTTGGAAGCGATGGATGAACCTATTTTGACCAGTTCATTAATATTACCAAACCGAGATGACATATTAGATGACCCCTTTGAAATAGAAGAACTATTGGGCAATCAAATTGATGCGCTAATCAACGCTGGAATCAAGACCACTAAGCTGACCACTATTATAGATATGACCAGTAGCCAGCCTGAAATGATCCGACAAGGTGCTGCCAATGTTGATTCATTACTACTCTAATATGTTCAAAATACTGCGCACACAAAAAAGCTCCAATTGAATTGGAGCTTTTTCTATAAATCATCTAGTCGATATAAAATTAGTCGCGATCAACCAATTCTACATAAGCCATAGGCGCATTGTCACCATCACGGTAACCGCATTTTACGATACGCAAATAACCACCTGGACGCGTCTGGTAACGAGGACCTAACGTGCCAAATAATTTGCCTACCATAGCTTTGCTACGCATGCGGCTGAATGCTAAACGACGATTAGCAACGCTGTCTTCTTTAGCCATAGTGATCAATGGCTCGGCAACGCGACGTAATTCTTTAGCTTTTGGTAAAGTTGTTTTGATCAGTTCATGCTCAAATAATGAGTTAGTCATGTTCTGAAACATTGCCTTACGATGACTGCCGGTACGACCCAGCTTGACTCCACTCTTACGATGGCGCATAGTCAAAAATCCTTAAAGTTTAACGGCTACGATAAGAAAAGCGATCATCAACACGTAAATCAGCTGGTGGCCAGTTATCTAGGCGCATACCAAGCTCCAAATCTTTAGACGCTAATACGTCTTTGATTTCTGTTAATGATTTCTTACCAAGATTTGGGGTTTTTAGAAGTTCAGTCTCTGAACGCTGTACCAAATCACCGATATAGTAAATGTTTTCAGCTTTCAAGCAGTTGGCTGAGCGAACCGTTAGTTCAAGATCGTCCACAGGGCGTAATAGCACCGGATCAACCTCTTCTTTTTCTTTCACAGGCTCAGGCGCTTCTTCAGCTTCTAGGTCAACAAAGATAGAAATCTGTTGTTGTAAAATAGTGGCTGCTTTACGAATTGCTTCTTCTGGATCTATAGTGCCATTAGTTTCAAGCTCAATGATAAGACGATCAAGATCGGTACGTTGTTCTACACGTGCGTTCTCAACCTGATAAGCAACACGAAGCACAGGACTAAAACTTGCATCAAGCTTTAGGCGTCCAATTGCTTTAGTATCACCATCTTCACGGCGTTGGTTTGCTGGCTCATATCCACGACCCATTACTACACGCAAACGCATCTTTAGATGACCACGGTCATTCAATGTACCCAAAACCAATTCTGGATTGATAATGTCTACATTGTGCGGTAACGTGATGTCTGCAGCAGTAATAGTGCCTGGACCTTGTTTATCCAAGGTCAAAAATACTTCATTTTGGTCATGAAGGGTGATTGCTAAGCCTTTTAAGTTCAAAAGCAAATCAAGCACGTCTTCTTGTAGCCCTTCAAGCGTTGAGTATTCATGGTCAACACCATCAATCTCAGCTTCAATGACTGCAGCACCAGGTAATGAAGATAACAAGATGCGACGTAAGGCATTCCCTAGGGTATGGCCAAAGCCGCGTTCTAACGGTTCGAGCGTGACTTTCGCAATCGTTTCGTTAACCGTATCCACGTTGATGGCGTTCGGCGTTAGAAACTCAGTTGCATTTAGCATCATGATGTCACCTCGATTTATTAAACTGGTTTAATTAACGTTAATTGCTCAATGCCATTTTCATCGCATCGAGCAGTACGTTACTTACTTAGAGTATAGCTCAACGATTAAGCTTTCGTTGATTTCAGCAGGTAGATCAATACGATCAGGCGCTTTTTTAAACGTGCCTTGTAGTTTGCTGTGATCAACATCTAGCCATTCTGGAATACCACGTTGGGTAGCCAGCTCAATTGCGTTTTTAATACGCAATTGTTCGCGAGATTTCTCTTGAATAGCGATGACATCACCATCTTGAAGCTGAATTGATGGAATGTTCACACGAACAAACTCATCACGGCCAGCTCTTTTTACCATCACAGTGCGATGGCTAACTAACTGACGTGCTTCAGCGCGCGTTGAGCCAAAGCCCATGCGATATACTACGTTATCAAGACGACTCTCAAGCATCGCTAGTAGGTTCTCACCAGTAGCGCCACGCTTACGAGCAGCTTCTTTGTAGTAGTTTGCAAACTGACGCTCTAATACACCATAGATACGTTTAACTTTTTGCTTTTCACGTAACTGTAAAGAGTATTCTGAGCTTTTGTTACGGCTTACACCATGTTGACCAGGTGGACGAGCCGATTTTTTCGTTTTTACGTCGTATGGTTTAACACCAGACTTAAGGCCTAAGTCTGTACCTTCACGACGTGATAATTTGAGTTTTGGTCCAATATAACGGGCCATTGTTATGTCTCCTATAAGCTTTCATTATAAAAAGCTTCGTCTTTAATATTAGACGCGGCGCTTTTTCGGCGCACGGCAACCATTGTGTGGGATTGGGGTTACATCAGAGATGCTGTTAACTTTATAACCCAATGCACCTAGTGCTCTTACCGCAGACTCACGACCCGGTCCTGGTCCTTTGACCAAAACATCGATATTCTTAACACCATATTCTTGAGCCGCTTTACCAGCGACTTCAGCTGCAACCTGAGCTGCAAATGGTGTAGATTTACGTGAACCACGGAAGCCTTGTCCACCTGAAGTGGCCCAAGCCAATGCATTACCCTGACGATCGGTAATCGTAACAATGGTGTTATTAAAAGACGCATGGATATGGGCTACGCCCTCCGATACTGAACGACGAGTCACCTTTTTGCGACTGCGAGTGTCTTTTGCCATCTTTTAGCTTCCTAAGTTAATTATCTTTTGAGAGGGCGTGTCGGACCCTTACGAGTACGAGCGTTGTTCTTAGTGTTCTGACCTCTAACAGGTAGGTTACGACGATGGCGGATGCCACGGTAACAACCAAGATCAACCAAGCGCTTGATATTCATTGACACTTCACGACGAAGATCACCTTCAGTCATGTATTCTGAAACTTGTGCACGGATAGCATCTAACTGTGTATCATCTAACTGACTGACTTTAGTAGTAGGGGCAATGCCAACTGCTTCTAAGATTTTCTGAGCAGTGGTACGACCTACACCAAAGATGTAAGTTAGTGAAATAACAGCATGCTTATTATCCGGAATGTTTACGCCGGCAATACGAGCCATTGATTTCTCTCCATTAAAGAAAAATAAGCTTTATCTATTAAATAAGGCATTATTTTTCAGATTTGTTGCTGTTAATACTAAAGCTTTTATAATTATTATCGCTGTTTTAACTTGGAAACCAAGTCTATCCATTGAACATGTTATAAAAGGTTTTGCATAAACTACGGCAAGTGGCGGATGATATCGCATCCGCCGTTATTTTTCAAGTATTAATTTAATAAGTAGCACAAGCTTAACGCTTTACTCTACCTAAATATTAACCCTGACGTTGCTTGTGGCGAGGTTCTGCGGTACAAATAATATGTACACGGCCTTTACGGCGCACAACTTTACAGCTACCACAAATCTTCTTAACTGATGCTTGAACTTTCATAGCATACTCCTTGAAATATCGTACCGCTCATTTAAGATCGAGTGGGCGATTGAATTAACGTCTGATCATGATATTGATGGGTCATCAAATGCGCTTGAATCTGCGAGATGAAGTCCATTACCACAACCACCATAATCAGTAACGACGTACCACCAAGTTGAAACGGCACACCAAACGATGACTGAACGACCATTGGCATTAAACAAATAACCGTCATATACATCGCGCCAATAAAGGTCAATCGGTTTAATACATGATCGAGGTAACGCTGAGTTTGTTGTCCTGGGCGAATACCTGGGATATACGCACCACTACGTTTAAGGTTTTCAGCAACTTCACGCGGACTAAATACCAATGCCGTATAGAAGTAACAGAAGAAAATAATCATTGCGCCAAACAGAACCAAATATAGCGGTTGTCCTGGAGACAACACCAGTGCCATATTTTGCAATATCTTTTGCATAAAGGTAGGATCAGTCGATTGACCAACCCACTGCCCCAAACTTGCAGGAAACAACAATAATGAGCTGGCAAAAATAGCAGGAATTACGCCTGCCATATTAAGCTTCAACGGCAAATGTGATTGCTGCTGGGCATAAATCTTGCGGCCTTGTTGTTGTTTTTGCGCATAATTAACAGGGACGCGGCGCTGAGCACGTTCAATATAAACAATACCGGCAGTAACCGCGATACCTAACAGTACAAAGATAAAGAGTACAATCAAGTTCATCTGACCTTGATTGACCTGTTCGATAGACTGCGAAATCATACCTGGCGTACCAGCGACAATACTCGCAAAAATGAGCATTGAAATACCATTGCCTACGCCGCGCTCCGTAATCTGCTCACCAAGCCACATTAAGAACATAGCGCCTGCTACCAATGAGGTAACCGCTGGAATATAAAAGGTAAGACCAGCAGACAAAGTAAGGTTTTGGCTGATTAAACCAGCACACATTCCTAATGACTGTACCAGTGCTAATGCAAGCGTGCCTTGACGGGTATACTTGTTTAGCTTACGTCGTCCCGCTTCACCCTCTTTTTTGAGGGCTTCAAGCGATGGCAATACTGCAGACATCATCTGTACAATAATCGATGCTGAAATATATGGCATGATACCAAGTGCCATGATGGACATACGCTCTAGTGCACCACCTGAAAACATATTAAACATGCTCAGAATGGTGTTTTCGTTGCGCGAAAACAGATCAGCCAAATTAACCGGATTAATACCCGGTACTGGAATGTGTGACCCTAAACGATAAACAATCAATGCGCCGATTAAGAACAATAGACGCGTCCATAATTCATCATACTTACGTATAAATGCAAATGGATTGAGCGGTACACCAGTCGATGACATTGATTGTTTTGACACGTTACTACTCCTCGATGCTACCACCAGCAGCTTCGATTGCTTGCTTGGCGCCTTTAGTCACTTTGATACCTTTAAAAGTATAAGCTTTAGTGACTTCGCCTGACAACATAATACGAGCACGTTTCATGTCGTGACGGATAAGGTTAGCAGCTTTTAATGTTGCAATACTAACGACGTCACCTTCGATTTTGTTCAGTTCAGACAGACGAACTTCAGCAGTCGTCATTGCCATTTTACTGGTAAAACCAAATTTTGGTAGACGGCGATATAAAGGCATTTGACCACCTTCAAATCCTGAGCGAATGCTAGAACCTGAACGAGATTTCTGACCTTTAACACCACGACCACCAGTTTTACCAAGGCCTGAGCCGATACCACGACCACGACGTTGGGCAGTTTTCTTCGCGCCAACACCTGGTGATAATTCATTTAATCTAAGACCCATTACGCTTCCTCCACTTTTACCATGTAGTTAACGCGATTGACCATACCACGAGTTGAAGGAGTATCTTCTACTTCAACAGTATGATTAATACGGCGTAAACCCAATCCTTTCAAGCTCGCTTTGTGGCTCTTGAGGCGATGGGCACCCGATTTAAATTGAGTGACTTTCATTTTTTTCATCGTAACTCACCTAGTCTAAGTTAACCCAAGATTTCGTCTACAGATTTACCACGTTTCGCTGCCATCTTTTCTGGAGTTGACATATCACGTAAACCGTTAAACGTTGCGCGAACAACGTTAGCAGTGTTGGTAGAACCATAACATTTAGTCAAAACATCTTTGACACCAGCAACTTCTAATACAGCACGCATTGCGCCACCGGCGATTACGCCAGTACCTTCAGATGCAGGTTGCATAAGAACTTTACTAGCACCATGACGTGCTTTGATCGGATGATGCAAAGTTGCACCATTAAGCTCAACAGTAATCATATTGCGTTTGGCAGCTTCTAGTGCTTTTTGAATAGCAGCGGGCACTTCACGTGCTTTACCGCGACCAAAACCAACACGACCATTGCCATCACCCACTACGGTCAACGCAGTGAAAGAGAAAATACGACCACCTTTAACAACTTTTGCAACGCGATCAACGGTAACTAAGCGTTCTACTAGACCGTCAGTCTGTTCATTTTTATCATTTTTATCATTTCTAGCCATGATTAAAACTCCAATCCGTTTTCGCGAGCAGCTTCAGCTAAAGCTTTTACTCGACCATGATATTTAAAACCACTACGGTCAAAGGCAACTTTAGTGATACCAGCTGCTTTTGCGCGTTCTGCGATTAATTGGCCCACAGACGTCGCTGCATCAGCGTTACCAGTCGCGCCTGAGCGCAAGCTGCTGTCTAAGGTAGATGCCTGAGCAATCACTTCACCACCGTTAGGAGAGATAATCTGGGCATACATATGCTTTGGCGTGCGGTTAACCGTTAGACGATGAACGCCCAAGAAACGGATGTGCGCGCGGGTTTTCTTAGCTCGACGTAGACGAGCTGCTTTTTTATCAAACATTTCAACTCACCTTATTTTTTCTTAGCTTCTTTGCGAATCACATGCTCGTCACTATAACGAATACCTTTACCTTTATAAGGCTCAGGTGGGCGGAAACCACGGATATTAGCCGCTGCTTGACCAAGCTGCTGTTTGTCGTTTGATTTTAAAACGATTTCAGTTTGCGTTGGGGTTTCAGCTGACACACTTTCAGGTAGCGTATATTCTACTGGATGCGAGTAACCAACGTTCAAGGTTATTTTATTACCAGTAGCTTGTGCACGATAACCAACACCGATTAGTAGAAGACGTTTTTCAAAGCCTTCGTTTACGCCTATTACTAAGTTGTTTAGTAAAGAGCGCATGGTGCCAGTATGCATCATTGCTTCTTTTGAGGCTGCTACAGGTGAGAGAAATATTGCATCATCTTCCTGTTTCAGCTCGACCAATTCATGCAGGCGTAAAGACATAATGCCGTTCTTGCCTTTAACTTCGACCTGCCGATCGTTCAAAGTAACGCTTACGCCGTTTGGCAGCGTTACTGGGGCTTTAGCCACACGAGACATAGGAGTATTCCTTAAAAAATTAACTTCTTTATATTAGCGAAAAAACTAACAGGCTAAAAAGCGTGTTAGTTTAGCATAGTTGACCGCGTTAGACATCTATCAATTTGAAATAATTAATCATTACTATATCGATAGGTGTCTAACAAACGTCAAATAGACTTTATTGTCGTGTAGCTTACGCTACAAATGCGACAACTTCACCACCAATACCAGCAGCGCGTGCAGCACGATCGCTCATGATACCTTGGCTAGTTGATACGATAGCAACACCCATACCTTGCTTAACAGTAGGGATAGCGTCTTTACCGCGATGCTGGCGTAAACCAGGACGGCTAAAACGTTGAATCGTTTCGATGACAGGTTTGCCTTCGAAGTATTTTAGTTCAATAGATAATGTTGCTTTGTTGTTGTCTTCTGCAGTAACAACAGCGTTAGCCACATAACCTTCGCTAACCAACAGATCAGCGATTGCTTTACGTAGCTTAGAGTTCGGCATTGCTACCGATACTTTATTAGCCATTTGTGCGTTACGAATACGGGTTAGCATATCCCCAACGGTATCTTGCATACTCATATAGTTACCCCTTACCAGCTTGCTTTACGAACACCAGGCACATCGCCTTGCATGACACGCTCACGCAACATATTGCGTGATAAGCCAAACTTGCGGAAGTAACCGTGAGGACGACCTGTGATAGCACAACGATTGCGCAGACGTACTGGTGATGCGTTACGTGGTAAAGCTTGTAGCTCTAACATCGCTTCCATACGAGTTTCGTCACTTGCAGTCATATCACTGATAGTTTCTTTTAGCTTGATACGCTTGTCAGCATATTTAGCTACCATTTTCTCGCGCTTTAATTCGCGGTTAATCATGCTCTTCTTTGCCATAACGTCTTTACCTTATTTAAATGGGAAGCCGAATGCTTTAAGCAACGCACGACCTTCATCATCAGTAGCAGCTGACGTAGTGATGGTCACATCCATACCGCGGATACGATCAATCTTGTCGAAGTCTACTTCTGGGAAAACAATTTGTTCTTTGATACCCAATGAGTAGTTACCACGACCGTCAAAGGCTTTAGGTGAAAAACCACGGAAGTCACGAACACGAGGAATTGCAACGGCAATGAGACGATCTAAAAATTCGTACATTTGCTCACCGCGTAGCGTTACTTTGCAACCAATTGGCCATTCTTCACGAATCTTAAAGCCAGCAATTGATTTACGCGCTTTGGTGACTACAGGTTTTTGACCAGCAATTGCGGTCATATCAGCTACTGCACCTTCAAGCAATTTCTTGTCTTGAGACGCGCCGCCTACACCCATATTAAGTGTGATTTTAGTGATTTTAGGCACTTGCATCACGTTATCTAAACCAAGCTCTTCTTTAATCTGCTGCTTTAGTTCGTTGTTATATAAAGCTTTTAATCTTGCCATTACCATTACACCCTTAGTGTCTTACGCAGTCGCCACTACTTCACCGTTCGAACGATAGACGCGTTGTTTGTTGCCGTCTTCGCCGAATTGATAAGTAATACGGTCTGCTTTTTGGGTTTGCGCATTTAAGATTGCGACATTTGAGATGTGCAGAAAAGCTTCTTGCTTAAGAATGCCACCTTCAACGCCAGTTGCCTGATTTGGCTTCTGATGTTTAGTAACAATATTAATGCCTTCTACTTTAATACGATCATTTTTTACAGCTTGTACAGTACCTTGTTTGCCTTTATCTTTCCCAGCAATCACGATAACTGTATCGCCTTTACGTAATTTTGACATGGATTACCTCACAATACTTCTGGTGCTAGTGATACAATTTTCATAAACTGATCACCACGTAGTTCACGAGTTACCGGTCCAAAAATACGAGTTGCAATCGGCGCTTTGTTTTGGTTCAACAATACCGCAGCATTGTCGTCAAAACGTAATACCGAACCATCAGGACGACGAACGCCTTTTTTGGTACGTACAACTACCGCATTCATCACGTCGCCTTTTTTAACACGACCGCGAGGAATGGCTTCTTTAACCGTTACTTTAATGATATCGCCGACTGATGCATAACGACGATGAGAGCCACCCAGTACTTTAATGCACTGAACTCGTCTTGCACCGCTATTGTCTGCAACTTCCAGCATTGACTCAACCTGAATCATAGCGTTAACTCCGCACGTATGAGCAATAAAAACCAGTTGCTGCCGCTAGCACAGTATGAGTAGACGGCATTTAATGTAAATAACCGCAGCTTACTCTTAATGTGAGTGATATACGCTCGGCGCAATCAGCATCCTTAAAAAGGCGGACATTTTAACAGCTTCTGGCTTTTAATGCAATTTACTTAGATTTTTTCTACTTTTTCAACCACTTCAACCAAAGTCCAAGACTTGGTTTTTGAGATTGGACGCGTTTCTTTGATACGGACAAGGTCGCCTTGTTGGCAAACGTTGTCTTCATCATGGGCTTTGATTTTAGTAGAACGACGAAGCTGTTTGCCATACAAAGGATGACGAACCAGACGCTCAATCAAAACTGTGATGGACTTATCCATCTTGTCGCTGACAACTCGTCCTGTCAATACGCTAGCATTAGCTGTTTGATTGTTATCGCTCATGAGTCGCCTCGTTGTTTCTCGTTAATCATAGTCTGAATCTGAGCAATCGTACGACGATTGACTCGGACTTCATGGGTATTACCCAACTGACCAGTTGCTTTAGCCATACGAATACGGAAAGCATCAAGTTGCTTTTCATCAAGTAACTGGGTCAGTTCTTCTAATGATTTATCACGTAATTCACTGATCTTCATTACATTATCGTCCGCTTAACAATGGTAGTTTTAAAGGGCAGTTTTGCTGCAGCAAGCGTTAAGGCTTCGCGAGCAAGCTCTTCTGATACCCCTTCAAGTTCATATAGCATTTTACCAGGTTTGACTTCGCATACCCAATATTCTACAGGACCTTTACCTTTACCCATACGTACTTCTAATGGCTTGTTGGTAATTGGTTTGTCTGGGAAGACACGAATCCAAATCTTACCGCCACGCTTAATTTTACGAGTGATGGTACGACGTGCTGCTTCAATTTGACGGGCAGTCATACGACCACGAGTCAAAGATTTTAGACCAATTTGTCCGAATGCAACGGTGCTTCCACGATGAGCTAGCCCAGTGTTACGACCTTTATGCATTTTACGAAACTTGGTACGTTTTGGCTGTAACATAGTTTAACCTCTGTCTGTGTTTCGACGGTTTCCGTTTCCACGACCACGGCGTTTTGGCGCACGAGTCTGCTCTTCTTTAACGGGGTTATAAACACTGTTCATACCGTCAAGGATTTCGCCACGGAAGATCCAAACTTTTACACCGATGGTGCCGTAAGTGGTTTCCGCACGTACTGACGAATAGTCAATATCGGCGCGTAGTGTATGCAATGGCACACGACCTTCACGGTACCATTCAGTACGAGCAATCTCAGCACCGCCAAGACGGCCAGACAACTCAACTTTAATACCTTTAGCACCAGAACGCATGCTGTTCTGTACCGCGCGCTTCATTGCACGGCGGAACATAACACGGCGTTCAAGCTGACTTGCGATACCTTGTGCTACCAAGTGAGCATCAAGATCAGGCGAAGTGATTTCTTCAATGTTGACCTGAGCAGGTACGCCCATAATTTTGGTCAATTCTTTTTGAAGTCTTTCAATGTCTTCGCCTTTCTTACCGATAACAATACCAGGACGCGCAGTGGCGATGGTAATCTTAGCAGCACCGGTAGGACGCTCAATCATGATATTGCTAATCATAGCACTATCTAGCTTTTTGCGCAGATATTCACGAACTTGAATGTCGTTGATCAGATATTCTGAGTATTGTTTTGGGCTAGCATACCAGTTTGCGTTATGCTTTTTGACAACACCAAGACGAATTCCGATTGGATGTACTTTTTGTCCCATAACTTATTCCCCTACCTTGATAGTGATATGACAGGTACGCTTGCTGATACGATCAGCGCGACCTTTAGCACGTGGTAGGATACGTTTTAGCGTAATGCCTTCATCAACGTAGATGGTTGATACTTTAAGGGTATCGATATCTAGACCGTTGTTGTGTTCAGCATTGGCGATGGCTGAGTTAAGACATTTCTTAACAAAAACCGCGCCTTTTTTATTACTATACGTTAGGATATCCAAAGCACGCTCGATAGATTTGCCACGAACTTCATCGGCAACGAGTCTAACTTTTTGTGCCGAAATGGCGGCACCGCGTAATTTTGCAGTTACTTCCATGGTAAGCACCTTATTTCTTAGCTTTTCTGTCAATGCCATGACCACGATACGTACGAGTCGGGGCAAATTCACCTAGTTTATGACCAACCATCTGTTCGCTCACGATAACCGGTACATGAGTACGGCCGTTGTGAACAGATAAAGTTAGGCCAACCATTTGTGGCAAAATCATTGAGCGGCGCGACCAAGTTTTGATCGGTTTGCGTGAGTTGGTATCTAATGCTTTCTCAACTTTGGCAAACAGGTGCGCGTCTATGAATGGACCTTTTTTCAATGAACGAGGCATGAAATTCTTCCTTTATTTCTTCTTGGCGCGGCGGCGGATGATCATACTGTCAGTACGCTTATTATGGCGCGTTTTAAGTCCTTTAGACTTCTGACCCCAAGGGCTGGTTGGATGGCGACCTTTGTTACGACCTTCACCACCACCGTGTGGGTGATCAACCGGGTTCATTGCGACACCACGAACTGAAGGACGAATACCACGCCAACGTGAAGCACCGGCTTTACCAAGTGATTTCAAGTTGTTTTCAGTGTTAGAAACTTCGCCAATAACAGCACGGCAATTCACGTGTACGCGGCGAGTTTCACCTGAACGCATACGAAGAATAGCATAAATACCGTCACGACCTAATAACTGAACGCTTGCACCCGCAGCACGAGCCATCTGTGCGCCTTTACCGATTTTAAGTTCGATATTATGGATCACAGTACCCAATGGGATGTTTTTAAGCGGTAAACAGTTACCTGGACGAATTGGTGATAATTCACCTGACATTACGGTATCGCCAACTGCTTGCTTTTTAGCAGCGATAATATAACGGCGTTCGCCATCAGCATACTTAAGTAAGGCAATATGAGCAGTACGGTTAGGATCGTATTCGATACGCTCTACCGTTGCTGGGATATTGTCTTTGGTACGTTTGAAGTCAATAATACGGTAATGTTGCTTATGACCACCGCCAATATGACGACTAGTAATGCGGCCATTATTATTACGACCACCTGACTTGCTTTTTGATTCTAGAAGCGCTGCAAACGGACGACCTTTATAAAGGTGTGGATGCACCACTTTTTCAACAAAACGGCGGCCTGGTGATGTTGGCTTCGCTTTTACGATAGGCATGAGTGTAATCCTTATTCGTTGTTCGCTGTTTCACTAGTAGAAGCAGTAGTGTTAGCTACCTCTTCACCAGCATCAGCCATTTGTACATCTTGACCAGCTTTTAAGGTAACATAGGCTTTTTTATAATCATTACGACGGCCGATGCTTTTACCAAAACGCTTTGTCTTACCTTTAACATTCAAAGTGTTTACTTTTAAAACTTCAACACCTTCAAACATCATCTCAACTGCTTTTTTGACTTCTAACTTAGTAGCGTTAGAATCAATTTTAAATACTTGTACACCAAGTGAGTCGCCAAGCATTTGAGATTTCTCTGAGAATACAGGTCCTCTTAGGATCTGATAAAGTCTTGCGTTGTTCATGCTAGTGCTTCCTCAAATTGTTTCGCAGCTTCAACTGACATGATTACTTTATCAAAAGCAATCAAGCTCACTGGATCCACTTCGTTTGTACCAAGTACATTGACGTGTGGGATGTTGCGAGCGGCTAAGTATAAGTTTTCGTCAACATCTTTGGTGACGATTAGTGCACGAGGTGCACCAAGCTCATGTAACTTGGCGATCAGCTCTTTGGTCTTAGGACCAGAAACGCTTATCTCTTCAACCAAAATCAGACGCTCTTGGCGAATCAATTCGGCTAGGATGCACTGCATCGCACCGCGATACATTTTACGGTTTACTTTCTGTGACCAATCTTGTGGTTTAGCCGCGAATGCACGACCACCCCCACGCCAGATTGGGCTACGAATAGAACCTGCACGAGCGCGACCAGTACCTTTTTGGCGCCATGGCTTAATACCACCACCAGAAACTTCGGCACGGGTCTTTTGAGCGCGTGTACCTTGGCGAGCACCAGCAAGATATGCGGTGACGACTTGATGCACTAGTGCTTCGTTGAATTCACGACCGAAAGCCGTATCAGAAAGCTCAACTGCCGCCCCTGTAACTGTTTTTAAATCCACGTTAATCCCCTTGCTTAGGCTTTGACTGACGGACGTACGATGACATCGCCACCGGTGGCACCTGGGATAGCACCCTTGATGACAAGTAACCCTTTTTCAACATCAACCGATATCACTTCTAGGCCCTGAACGGTAACGCGTTTGTTACCCATCTGACCTGGCATTTTTTTGCCTTTGAAGACTTTACCTGGTGACTGGTTCTGACCAGTTGAACCAAGTGCACGGTGAGATACTGAGTTACCATGAGTGGCATCTTGCATGCTGAAGTTGTGACGCTTCACGCCGCCTTGAAAGCCTTTACCTTTACTGTTTCCTGTGACATCAACCATCTGACCTTGTTCGAACAAGTCAGCTAGGATCTCACCACCAATCTCACGACCTTCAAGATCGCTTTCATTGGCACGAAATTCCCAAACACCACGACCAGCGGCAACGCCAGCTTTAGCGAAGTGACCTTTTTGTGCTGCTGTTACGCGGCTGTCACGACGGGTACCTGTGGTAACTTGAATGGCTTGATAGCCATCTATATCAGTATTTTTTACTTGAGTAATGCGGTTAGCACTGACCTCAACCACTGTTACAGGGATAGATGCGCCTGCTTCAGTGAAGATACGGGTCATGCCGCATTTTTTACCGACTAAACCGATCGCCATTTTAGACCTCTTTATATCTTATATTAATGGGTTGGGTGTGATGTTCATTAACCCAAAGCAATTTGAACGTCAACACCCGCCGCCAAGTCTAACTTCATTAGCGCATCCACAGTTTTGTCAGTAGGCTGAACGATGTCAACCATACGCTTATGAGTACGGATTTCGTACTGATCACGAGCGTCTTTGTTTACGTGTGGTGAGGTTAGAACGTTGAAGCGCTCAATGCGAGTCGGCAACGGTACAGGACCACAAACTTGCGCACCGGTGCGCTTTGCAGTATCAACAATCTCTTGTGCAGATTGATCAATTAAACGATGATCAAAAGACTTAAGACGGATACGGATTCTCTGGTTAGCCATGCCAGCAAGCTCCTAATATGTGCTCTAGTCATTCTTGCTTTGCAAAGATATGACTAAAAGCCGTTTGGTTAAATATTCACTTAAAGCGGCCTTCTGTTCTTAACCAGAATGAGTTCTTTATCCGAACTTATAGCGTGCCAAAAGCAAAATAGTTTAAAGCCCCGCCGACCCTCCTATTATTGGATGTCAGCAAAGGCATAATGAAATAGTGCTAGAAACGATGCTCTAGCTGTCATAGCGCCAGCTGTTTGATTGGCTGCGCATATATAATTCAGTGGTATGTATTATACATAATAATCAAACGATTACAAGAGCGTTATTTATAATTATATCTGATAAGACTTTATATAAACCTTTGTTTTTAGGCTAAATCAGCTATTTTTATAGTGAAGTAACAGCTGTAACGCTTAGCTTAAAGCAATACATCCAAAGACGTTAGCTCACAGTTCTTGATTTAAGATTCTTAATCTAAAACGATATCATATTGCTCTTGCGTATAAAGATTCTCGACATCAAAAGTAATCACCCTACCCAATAGATACTCTAAATCTGCCACTGTATCCGACTCCGAGGTCAACAATAAGTCAATGACTGCCGCATGAGCGACCACAGTAAACTTCTTTGGAGAATTATAAGTACGAGCACAGCGCATGATTTCACGAAATATCTCAAAGCAGACGGTTTCAGCTGTTTTGACAAAACCGCGACCTTGACAGGTTGAGCACGGCTCACATAACTGCTGTCCAAGCGACTCTCGGGTACGTTTACGGGTCATCTCGACCAAGCCAAGCTCACTGACTTGGGTGATTTTAGTTTTGGCATAATCTTGTATCAGCTGTGACTGCAAGCTCTCAAGGATATCATCCTTGTGCTGCTGCTCAAGCATGTCAATAAAATCTAGGATAATAATACCACCAAGATTACGCAAACGCAGTTGCCGAGCAATGGCGTGTGTGGCTTCAAGATTGGTCTTATAGACGGTATCTTCTAATGAGCGACCGCCAACGAATGAGCCAGTATTGACATCAATAGTGGTCATGGCTTCAGTCTGATCAATAATCAGGTAGCCACCAGACTTTAAATCGACGCGCCGTTTGAGTGCGTCACGTAAGTCGTCTTCGACGCGGTGCACGTCAAACAGTGATTGCTCAGCGGTATAATGCACAATCCGATCATACACAAAAGGCACAAAGTCTTTGGCAAAATATCTGACTTGCTCATAAATCTGCGCGTTATCAATGACGACTTTTTCGGTACCAGCATGTACCAAATCGCGAATAGAGCGCAGCGGCAGTGATAATTCTTGATAAATGAGCTCGGAGCTTTGATTATGTTTCATTTCTTGACGACGGGCGCAGATAGTCCGCCATAATTGTAATAAATAATAAATATCTTCTTCAAGTTTGTCGACAGGCACACGTTCAGCAGCCGTGCGGGCAATCAGCCCACCTTTAAGATTAACCGTCTGCATGAGACTATTCAGCTCAGTCTTGAGGCGCGTACGCTCTTCTTCGCCATCAATACGTTGCGAGATACCGATATGATCACTTGATGGCAGATACACCAAATAGCGTGATGGCAGCGATACATTGGTGGTTAAGCGTGCACCTTTACTGCCAAGCTGATCTTTAGTGACCTGTACTAAAATACGTTGGCTTTCATGCAGACGATGTTGGATAAGGGTTTTGGATGCCGGTACGACTTCAGTATTTTGCGCACTAATAACTGGCGGTGTGACCACTAAATCATCAGTAGTAATGTCTATGATAGTGCGCTCATTATCAGTTTTTTCAGTTACCTTACTTTCAACGACATGGCGGGGCTCGCGCTGCATGTCATTGACGTGTAAGAATGCCGTACGTGATTGCCCGATATCGACAAAGGCTGCTTGCATCCCAGGCAGCACACGTACCACCGTGCCCAAGTAAATGTTACCGACCAAACCCAGTTTATTGTGGCGCTCAATATAAATCTCACCCAAGATGCCATTATCTAACACGGCAACACGGGATTCCATGGGACTAATATTAATCAGCAGCTCTTCGGACATAGTGTTTTCTCTTATCACTCAGCTTTCTTATGAAACGTTCATGGCTTGGTAGCCTTACAGTGTAACAAATGCAACTTGCTGTTGCCCATGACCCTACCGTGTCATTATGTGCAGACGATTCAGTAGTCTCTACTCTACTCTCATCTCTGAATACTTTACCTGCTTTACTAAATACCTGTGTCTGTCATATCTTTAATCAACGCCAGTGTTTGTGCGAGAGGTAATCCTACAACATTGGTATAGCTACCGTTGATACGACTAACCCACGTAGCACCCAACCCTTGAATGCCATAGCCACCGGCTTTATCAGCAGGTTCACCACTGTCCCAATAGTTACGCATCATCTCTTTAGTTAATGCTATAAAGGTTACTTCTGTGCGCTCAATGATTTGTTGTTGATTAACAACTTGAAAAACTTGCTCATGGCTTGATTGATGAGAGCACTGTTGATGAGAAGGCTTTATTTTATTAGAAAGCTCTGTTTTATTAGGAAGTAAAGATATTTGAGTGGCTTGCACCGCCGTCCATACTTCGTGGGTATTATCAGACATTTGCTGCCACATGCTATAAGCATGCTCGCGATTGATAGGCTTAACCAGTACAGTTTTACCATCTGCTAATACACCGATAGTGTCAGAGGTTAAAACAATAAACGACTCAGGTAAATCAGTTTGGTTATTTTTAAGATTTATATTTAATTGTTCTATCGCCGCCTCTGCTTTGGCGGCGACCATGCGGGCAATATAATCTTTGGGTGACTCATTATCATGCGGTGTTTCATCGATATCAACGCTCAAGATAGTGAAGTCTAGTTGCGCCCTTGATAATAACTCACGACGACGCGGCGAGCCAGACGCTAAGATGATATCCATCGCTACTCTCTTATAATTTAGAACTATGATGCTTACGGTTTTGAGACATGCGCTTAAAAAGTTTTCTCGCATTGCAGTCAGTAAAAGGTATTAATGGAAATAACGGCTTCAATAGTTGCTTCAATAACTGCCTTAATTAACGTGCAAATTTACGTAAAGCCAGTAGTACCAACGGCCAACTGATAATGCTCATCAATAATGATAAAGCGGATTGGGCGACAAAGACATTTTGGATAAACATCTGTAGTGTCCATAAACTCACTTGAAAGACAGTCAACCCTAAACTCGCGACTAACCAAGCACTGACAGTATTTAGTTGTCTAATATAGATGCTAGTGGCTTTTATCACCAAGGCCACGACCACAGCAGAAAATGCTTGTTGTCCTAGGTGCGTATCCATCAATAGGTCGGCGATAAGCCCAATAGTAAATGCACTAAAAATGCCCACATAGCGCGGTTGAAATAGCAACCAAAAAATCAGCACCATGATCATTATCATGGGACGCAATGTTGCCATACTAGGACTTAACGGATAAACGCTGAGTGATGAGGCAATAATGAAGCTCAGTACAATGATGGCAAGCAGTAGCCCATTTGCATGTTCAGAATCAGGATATGCCATGAATACTTACCTTTAGCGAGTGGTTAGCAGCAGCTATTTGACGATTAATTTAGCATTAAGGGGAGTAAAAGCAGTGAGTAAACAGATCGCTTTGGCATGATAGCGGGTAAATACGGCTCAATGACCAACGTATTAACTTTCATTGATATCAGTATTTTTTTTACTAGTCAGCTTATCTTGCAGTATCAGTACATAAGCATTGTCGATAAAGTTCGCCGCTGGTGTGACTTCAATGCTTCTAAAGTTATCCGCTTGCGTATCTTCAATATGGGCGATACGACCAACCCGATAACCTGCTGGTATACGCCCGCCCAATCCTGATGATACCAGCTCATCGCCGACGCGCACGTCTGAGGTTTTAAAGACATAATCGAGGCTCAATGAGGTAGGTATGCCCTGACCGGTGACAATAGCACGTTGACCAGTACGCTTGACAGTAACGGCAACCGACTGCTGCTCATCGGTAATCAGCAATAAACGGCTGGTATTAGGATAGACATTAATAATCTGCCCTAAGATGCCGTCTTCATCGATAACCGTTTGTCCAACATGCACGCCATCTTGCGCTCCTTTATTCAACACCACAATTTGACGCAAAAGATTGGTATCGGTACCAATCACCTGCGCTAGATTTAAATCAAACTGCTCAGGGCGCGTGGTCGATAGAATACCTTGCAGGCGAGCGTTTTGCGCTAAGATATAGTCTTGCTGCTGTAATTTGGCTTGGGCATGAATCAGCTGCGATTTGAGCTGCATGTTTTCGCGGCGTAGCGCTTCTTTTGATTGCAAACTACCACTTGACCAGTGTTTGGCATAACTGGGTAACAATGACAGCTCATAAATAGGCTGCATTGCGGCGTGGCTGGTCGAACGTATGGGATTAAACCATTCTGGATTTTTGCTATCAAACCACATCAGTATCAATGCCACTATCAATAAAATAGCAGTCATACGCAGTGCGAGTGGCTGGCGAGCAAAAATACTTGGAATCATAGTTCGTCTAATGTAGAGGTTTTAATGTGAGCAGTAGCCAGCACTGAATAGCACTATATAAATGTGACCATGTTATAAAATTTAAGCATATTAAATGTTTAAACTTACTATCGCATTAATAGTCTTTATAACTAGTAGCTTTTATCATTAACAGTCTTTATCACTAATAGTATTAATAACTGATAAATTAATAATGGTATCGCTGATCATGCATTGTAGCCGTTGTTGATAACATTAAAGGTAACCTTATTGGCTACCTTTAATGTTATTCATCTATTACTTCTCATTCAACTTTATCTTTAACTTAAGCCTTATCTGAAGATTGCTAATATAACAATGCTTTATAAGCCATGATTTATACAAAAATCATGTTTAAGCTTTTGTTATTGATAAAATCAAGAGCAATACCGCCGCCACGACTAACGCACGTTAATGGATCTTCAGCGACTGTTACTGGTAGACCTGTCTCTCTTGAGATGAGTTTATCTAGGTCACGTAATAGTGCGCCGCCACCGGTCAAGACAATACCACGCTCAGCGATGTCTGATGACAGCTCTGGCGGTGTTTGCTCAAGTGCCGCTTTTACCGCGCTGACGATACCACTTAATGGGTCGCTCAAGGCTTTTTGGACTTCTTCTGAGTTGACAGTAAAGGCTTTTGGCACGCCTTCTGCCATGCTACGTCCGCGCACTTCTACTTCTAGCTGGCTATCTTCGTTTAGAGCAGAGCCCACTTCTTGCTTGATACGCTCAGCCGTGGTTTCACCAATCACGCAGCCATGCGTACGGCGTACATGGGTAATAATGGCATCATCAAACATATCACCACCGATACGAATAGACTCGGCATAGACGCAGCCTGACAAGGCAATGACCGCAATCTCAGTCGTACCACCACCGATATCAACCACCATCGAACCACTGGCTTCATGAACCGGCATGCCAGCACCAATCGCTGCAGCCATTGGCTCTTCTAACAATAATACTTTGCTCGCGCCCGCTGACGATACCGCTTCACGAATCGCTTTACGCTCAACAAGGGTAGATTTGCAAGGCACGCAAACCACTACGTTAGGCTGAGCCATAAAACGTTTGGCTTTTACCTTAGTGATAAAATGCTTGAGCATTTTTTGCGTCACTTCAAAGTCAGCAATCACGCCGTCTTTTAAGGGACGAATAGCGGTAATATTGGCAGGCGTACGCCCCAGCATCTGCTTGGCATCAACACCAACAGCAGCGACGGTAGGGTTTTGTGTGCGATTACTTCGTAGCGCAACCACCGTAGGCTCATCGAGCACCACGCCTTTACCAGGAATAAAAATAAGGGTGTTCGCAGTACCGAGGTCGATTGCGATATTATTTGATAAAAATCCAAACAGGTTCATGACTAATATTTCCAGCGTATTACAAATGAGGCGAATGAGGCGAATGAGGCTGACTGAATAGGTACTCGTCAGGGTTGAGCAGGTCGTATCACTCATCGCGAGAGTTTATCATCGCAACAAGTCAAACCGAAGCAATAATGATGAAATGAAAAAACTGAGCTAAATTATACCGACTTGGCTCAAAAAAAACACAGAAATTTGCATCAGTACGCTAGGATTTTGCGCTTAAGCGCTAAAAGTTGTTACAAAGTTTGAGCTGGCAGACAAAACCCTCTCTTTAATGAAACAGCCTCTAATTCAACAACTAATAAGACGCGAACGCTATGTGCTGATTTTAATGAGTAGCTTACTTAAGAGTTTGCTTAGCAGCAGCTGCCCACTGTAACGTATTTCATAAGCGAATGGTAAGCAATTACTCATCAGGCCCTAACTACTCAGTCAAATTTGCAAAACGTCTTATCTCAGTAAAGATTGTGCAGCAATCCAGCATCATGCTCTGTAAACTTGGCTCTGTAAACTTAGGTCAGATGCTTTATAATAACCGCACTATATACCTACATTTTGAGCTAAGGCACTTATTTGAGTGCTGATCTTTTTAGCCCACCTTACTCTAACAAAAACTGTCCGTCACTGGAGACACTATGTCACAGCAACCGTTAACGTCTGACAACCAAGTCAGCCGTGAAGAAATCTTAGAAGTTGCCAACCTTGCTCGCTTGGGCGTTGATGAAAATACGGCCGATAGCTACGCCGCTGACATCACTAAAATATTAAAGCTGATGAATACGCTGGGCAATGTCGATACCACCGATATCAAACCTTTATCCAATATTCATGAAGCCTGCCAAGAATTGCGTGCCGATATTGCCAAACACGATATCAATCGTGAACGCAATCAGTCGGTCGCGCCTGCTATCGAAGATGGCTTGTATTTAGTACCGCAAGTGATTGAATAAGTCGCTGTCGCTATTTTATTTTGACCTCCCCTAATTTTATGCTATTAACATTTTGACGGACGACACCTTATGTCTGAACTTCATCTATTAAGTATCCAGCAGCTTATTACCGGCCTGCAAGACAAACAATTTAGCAGCCTTGAGCTGACCGAACACTATATCAAGCGTATCAATGCTCTTGATAGCAAGATAAATAGCTTTATCACCCATACTTCTGAGACGGCGCGCGCGCAAGCACAAGCGGCAGATGAGATGCGCCTGCAAGGCGACAAGCGCCCATTACTCGGCGTACCAATGGCGCATAAAGATATTTTTTGTACCCAAGGCGTATTGACCACTTGTGGCTCTAAGATGCTGCACAATTTTGTTTCCCCTTATGATGCAACTATCGTTACTAATATTGATAAAGCGGGCATGATCAGTCTTGGTAAGCTCAATATGGATGAGTTTGCGATGGGCTCGGATAATGAAAGCTCGTACTATGGTGCAGTGCATAACCCTTGGAATCTAGATCACGTCCCTGGTGGCTCATCGGGTGGTAGTGCAGCAGCAGTGGCGGCAGGCTTTATACCTGTTGCTACCGGTAGTGATACTGGTGGCTCTATTCGTCAGCCGGCCTCATTTTGTGGCTTAACCGGTATCAAACCTACTTATGGTCGCGTCTCTCGCTTCGGTATGATTGCTTATGCCTCTAGTCTTGATCAAGCAGGTAGCATGGGGCGTAGTGCCATGGACTGCGCGTATCTACTGCAACCGATGATTGGTCATGACCCACGTGATGCGACTTCTATCAATTATGATATGCCTGACTATGTACAAGACCTCAATGACGCAGTAGCAGCTGATCAGTCTAAACCGCTAGCTGGTTTACGTATTGGTGTCGCTAAAGAATACTTTAGTAAAGGTCTTGATACTGAGGTAGAGCAAGCAGTACGTGCGGCATTAAAGAAATACGAAGAGCTTGGCGCGACCATCGTAGAGGTGACAATCACTGATCCAGAGATTACCCTTGCCACTTACTATATGCTCGCACCGGCTGAAGCATCATCAAACCTATCACGCTTCGATGCCGTACGCTTTGGCTATCGCTGTGAAAACCCAAAAGACTTAATGGACTTATACACGCGCTCACGTTCTGAAGGTTTTGGTCCCGAGGTACAACGCCGTATTTTGGCCGGTACTTATGCGCTATCTGCTGGTTATTTTGACGCGTACTATACAAAAGCACAAAAAGTACGTCGTTTAATCGTCAAAGACTTCGAAGATGCTTTTGCTAACTGTGATGTGATTGCCAGTCCTACCGTACCAACAGCTGCTTACAAACTGGGTGAAGACCTTGATCCTGCTACGATGTATTTGGGTGACGTTTATACCATTGGTGTTAATTTAGCCGGTCTACCTGCGCTCAGTCAGCCTGTTGGCTTGACCTCTAATGGCTTACCTATTGGTTTACAGCTGATTGGTCAGCATTGGCAAGAAAGTCAATTGCTCACAACCGCGCATTTATTCCAGCAGCATACGGATCATCATTTGCAACACTCTACCATCGCGAAGGAGACGGTATAATGAACACAGCAACTACTACTGATAATAATGCCGTTCGCAAACATGCTGTTCGTAAAGAGCTTTTTGTTGATGGCTATGAAGTGGTCATCGGTATCGAGATTCACTGCCAGCTCAATACGGAAAGTAAAATATTCTCAAGCGCACCGACTGACTTCGGTCATGAGCCAAACACCCAAGCCAGCATCGTTGACTTAGGTCTACCCGGTGTATTGCCAGTTCTAAATGCTGGCGTGGTT
>NZ_NEXU01000114.1:0-2493 GCF_002224105.1 Psychrobacter sp. DAB_AL32B
GGGTTTATTCAATACTTTTGACCGCAAAAACTATTTTTATCCTGACTTACCTAAAGGCTATCAAATTACCCAAATGGCCAACCCTATCGTAGGCGAAGGTTATATCGATGTTGTGGTCAACGAAGGTGAAAAGAATGAATACCCTAAACGCATGGGTATCACTCGCGCGCATTTAGAAGAAGATGCTGGGAAATCCGTTCATGATGCCGTTGATGGTATGACTGGCGTGGATCTTAACCGTGCTGGCACACCATTGATTGAAATCGTATCTGAGCCTGATATGCGTTCAGCTCATGAGGCGCTTGCCTATATTAAAGCCATTCATCAGCTGGTGACTTGGCTTGGTATCTCAGATGCTATCATGGCGGAAGGCTCATTCCGCTGTGATTGTAACGTCTCTATTCGTAAGCCTGGCGCTGAACTTGGTACCCGTACTGAGCTAAAAAATCTGAACTCGTTCCGCTTTATCGAGCGCGCTATCAATCGTGAAATCGAACGTCAAATCGACATCTTAGAAGACGGCGGCAAGATCTTACAGGCAACGATGCTTTATGATCCCGAGCGCGACGAAACTCGTGTTATGCGTACTAAAGAAGACGCCAACGACTATCGCTATTTTCCTGATCCTGATTTGCTACCTGTGCGTATCGAGCAGCATACGGTTGATAGCATCCGTGCGGCAATGCCGGAACTGCCGGTGGCTCGTCGTGCCCGTTTTGAAGAAGCGCTTGTTCTATCAGAATACGACGCTCGTATCTTGACTGGTAGCCGTCAAATTGCCGATTACTTCGAAGATGTGGTGGCTGAAATTGATCAGCAAGATGCCAAAATAGCGGCTAACTGGGTCATGGGCGACCTACTGGGTGCGCTGAATAAAGATGATAAAGAAATTACTGACTCCCCTATCAGCGCCAAGCAATTGGCTGGCATGCTAAAACGTATCAAAGACGATACGCTATCTGGCAAATTGGCTAAGAAAGTATTTGGGGCCTTGTATGAGCGTGAAGGCGGCGATGCTGATGACGCGGCAGATAAAATCATCGAAGAAAAAGGCCTTAAGCAAGAAACGGATACCGGTGCTATCAAAGCCATCGTTGAAGAGGTCATCGCTAAAAATGTAGTGATGGTTGAAGAGTATCGCGGCGGCAAAGAAAAAGCCTTTAACGGTCTAGTTGGACAAGTCATGAAAGCCAGCCGTGGTAGTGCTAACCCGCAGCAAGTAAATCAGATCCTAAAAGAGCTATTAGGTTAAGGTTCACTGCTCGTTGGTTGAGCTGACTGTTATAGGTAAAATACGACTGTAGATTTTGGCTAAAATAAATAGCTCTTGCAATATACATAATTTTGCGTAAAATAGTCAGTCATTCGGGGCGTAGCGCAGTCTGGTAGCGCACTACACTGGGGGTGTAGGGGTCGCAGGTTCAAATCCTGCCGTTCCGACCAAACATAGCAGTAATCGAGAAAAGCCAATCATTGTTTTCAATGGTTGGCTTTTTTTATGCTAAATTTGGCTAGGGATTGTATGATGGTTCATTAAGTAAATAATAATAAAAATCTTGCAAGACACGATGAGTAACCGAAAGCCAGCCGTTCACCCATCTTTAGGCTGGTAATGCCTTGCAGCTATTTTGGTTTAAGGGTGTGTAAAGGTCTGAATTGTGTCGTATAAAGATGAAGCGCGTAAGTATCAATTATTGAATACAACTTTTGAGCGTAATTTATCAAAACCAACTTATGAGCAGATTGAAAATTTAGTTTTCTTTGATAAAGACTGTAATGATATCCAGCGCAAAAATAACTATACTTTTTTAGCTAACCTAGAGGAAGCCATAAATAGTTATGTACAAGAAAGTGAAATAGACTATCAAAAAGACAATACGTTTGATGGTAGTCCTGATTGCGGGTGTGATTATGATTGTGAATGCAGTTTAAATGTTTTTGCAATGTCTACATTCAAAAATATAGCGCGGCAATTTAATTTAGATCTAGAGAATAATAACACTCTAGTAAATAATGCATTAGCTGGTTTTACAGTAGGAGAGCAACAGAGGTTATTAAGTTGTAATATCGCAGAGGTAGTAAGAATAATAATGTATAAAAGTTTGTCATATCTATCATACGATCTAGGTTTTTATGATATTTCTTTCAAACATCATGAAGTAGCAATTATCATGTATGGAGGAATAATGGTTGATGTACGAGTTGATATTACTGATTACCTAGAAGAAGAAATTTCAGCTAGGGGTAAAAAAGCGTCTGATGCAAGGTGGCAGCCACATAGAGAAGAAAAAAAGGAACGTAAAAAGAAATATGTTAAGATTATGAAAGACAAAGGGTTTAGCACTTACACCGATGC
Organism: Psychrobacter sp. DAB_AL32B; assembly: GCF_002224105.1. Taxonomy (NCBI): domain Bacteria; kingdom Pseudomonadati; phylum Pseudomonadota; class Gammaproteobacteria; order Moraxellales; family Moraxellaceae; genus Psychrobacter; species Psychrobacter sp. DAB_AL32B. The sequence goes on from NZ_NEXU01000114.1 coordinate 2,357, forward strand.
AGCTAGTTATATTAAATTGCATGTTGATACAGATAAAACACCGTCATTCCCTACTGTATGTCGTCTATTAAGCGAAGCTGATAAGGGTGACTTCTCATAGCAGATTGTCGCATGCATGCATTGAACGCTCTATGCGA
>NZ_NEXU01000115.1:0-4725 GCF_002224105.1 Psychrobacter sp. DAB_AL32B
AATATAAAACAACTTCCTAAAAATACTCGAGAACAAACCATGCAAATAACAGCTAATATATCATCGAAAACAACAATGCCTATAGCGCTGTATAGTAGTAAGCAGCTCTATGCTATGGAGCAAGCATGGTTTACCGAAGGTAATGATAGCTTCGGTCTAATGAAACAAGCTGCGTGGCAAATGGCGCAGAATATTGAGCGGATTTATCAGCAGGAAAATCTTAACGCGCACGGAGCTACTCATGCTAAATTTTCTCATCGTCGTCATACTCGCCAGCGCTTAGCCAATATTTGGATAGGAAAAGGCAATAATGGCGGTGATGGTTGGCTCATTGCTTATTATTTACAGCAAATGGGCTGGCAAGTGCAGGTAACAACGGTCGGCTTTGAGAAACATGATTTTGAGTTAGTTAATCTTGAAAGAAATAATATTGAAAAATCTGATATAAGTAGCAGCTCTAAGAAAACAGATTGTATGACGGATGCAGCAAAGGCTCTACAGATAGCGCTATCTGCTAACTGTTCGTATCAGCGCTTTGCAACCAGTGCTGATAAAAAAAATGAGAAAACAGGTAAGGGTACGCAAGCCGATGTCTATATCGATGCGCTATTTGGTATTGGCCTAGATCGAGCGCCTGAAAATGTTTATGAGCAGGCGATTGGCGCTTTTAATGAAGCTGCACAGTATGCAGAGGCGTTGGTTATCGCGGTTGATATTCCAAGTGGGTTGGTTGCTTCCACGGGTCAAGTATTTGACCATATAGCGATACAGGCGGATATAACGTTATGTCTGATCGCACGAAAATTTGGGCTGCATACCAAGGACGGGTTGGACTATAGCGGCACAGTTATTGACATACCACTGATACCTTATCAGATGAATGGTAAGGAACTAACGCCAGTTGCTACACTCATTACTTCCGCTCATAGTTTAAAGCCACGCTGCCAAAACAGTTATAAAGGCAGCTATGGACATGTATTGGTCATCGGTGGCAATCGCATTGATGGCTCACAAGGCATGGGCGGAGCAGCCATACTGTCTGCGTCAAGTACGATGGCAACAGGTGCTGGTAAAATCACTGTTGCTTGCCATGAAGCGTTTCATGGCGCACTACTAACCTCACTACCAGATGCAATGACTATCGACTTACATGATCAAGAGGGGGTAAATCGTCTTATTGAGCAAGCCAGTGTGATCGCTATTGGTATGGGACTGGGCCGTGATGAAAAAGCAAAGTTGATATTTATAAGTTATATGCAGGCTGCTATAGCACAAAGTAAGGCATTAATAATCGATGCCGACGGTCTCTATCATTTGGCATCGTTACAAAGAGATAATCATAAACTAATAACGCAGCTGAAAGAACATAGTGTTGACCATCAGGTTTGCTTAACGCCGCATAGTGGCGAAGCTGCTAGGTTATTAAATAAAGAGGTTAGTGAGGTAGAAGACGATAGATTAGCAGCGATAAAGCAGTGTGCAACGAGTTATGGTGGTGATTGGGTGTTAAAGGGAGCAGGGTCATTAGTTTTGGAGCAGAAAAAAGAGCAAACGCATGTGTACGCTTGCGGAGCGGGCAATGCCGGTATGGCAACCGCTGGTATGGGCGATGTGTTATCGGGTGTGGTTGCTGGGTTACTTGCGCAGCAAGATTTAAATGAGGAACCGCGTAGTTTGCACCAAGCGGTTCTTATCCATGGATTGGCAGGAGATGTTTTAGTAAATCAAACTACTGTCTGTGCCAATAATGATAGGTCATTATTAATAGGACAACGAGGTTTGCAAGCTCAAGATATGCCAGCTGCTATTCGCCATGTTATCCAGTTAATAACGGATAACTATTAATCATTAAATACAGTGGTTTTGGTATTAAGTGGCAGAGCCATTACAGTACTGAGTGATTGCTTGTTGAACACGCTCACGCTTAAGCTCAATTTCACGGCCATCTAGGTATTGGCGTTTGCCATTGGCATCCATTTCATAGATGCGCCCACCCACATTTAGATTGGTTAAGTTGTTACGTAACGACTGACAACGCTGGGCATTCGCTTGCGCTTCTTGCTCTTTGATACGGGTTTCTAATTGTGCAACGCGCTGTTCTTCGGCACTTTGCGGTGCAGCTTGGTTGGCTTCGGTTTTGCCTGCTAGCTGTCCGGCGTTGCTCTGTCTGCCATCACTGCGGAACTCAATAACCTCAATATTTCTACCATTTTGCGGCGCATGTTGGCTGTACTTAACTTCGCCATGTGCACCAATAGATTTGTATACTTGAACAGCATGGCTGGCGCTCATTGGCAACATGAGCATACACGCGGTGCTGACACTAATAAGCAGTTTGGCAGCGGTATTTATGGTAGACGCATATGCCATGGTAACGATCCTCTTAATGGGTAAAAAACATGGGTATAAATAAGCTAAGAATAGTAGTTAACGTCCTCGATAACAATATAAATACATTGCTGTTTGATTCTAGCAAATAACTCTTATGAATGTACATTATTTAATAACCAATAGTTAGGGATGGGCTTTAGAAGTTTTTCTTGACAATGGTGCCCAAACCATCGAATATAATAGCAGTTGATTGGTCAGTGAGCGGCTTTTATGATATTGCCGTGGCACTTGAAAATAAGGACTACGGGTTGCTTATCGGTAGCTTGCTTAGCTTTATTATCTTTGTGACAATAATATAAAATAAATAGCGGTTATAACCATTGCTATTGAAATCTATATTTATTGTCTCCGGACTTATCCGTCTACAATGACTAAGATAAACTTATTATTAACGTGATTTTTAAGATTTTGCCGTTATAAAAAATAGAGTGTCATGTGTGTTTTTAACATTTACTCATTAAACATGTTATAAGATTTCGCAATCATATAACGTGATATAAGCTATAAAATATAAGCTTTGAGATTTGTTCTATCATTCTGTATCCATCTATTTATTATCAGCGCAAGCTCGTATGCATTACAAATAATAAGCTTCTTTATAGATGCGCTCGCATCTTGTCACTGTAAATCGATAAACTCCTGTCGCAAAGCTGACCTTAAATATATTGCTATGTTTGAGTAGTATGCTGTCTTATAAAACAGCACAACTTAGATGTAGTGGGCACATATTCTTGCCACAAAAAAAGGTGACGACAGTGACGCAAACCACGCAAAGTCCGAATATGACTGGACATACCCAAACGGGTCATGCTGCCAAAAACTTCGAAGAAAAGCAGCAACGCCTTGCTGAAGGGAGCAATGAGCCTGTGATGCTATCTGGCGCTGAGATGTTGGTGCAAGCACTAACGGATGAGGGCGTCAAATATATCTTTGGCTATCCAGGCGGTGCCGTTCTTCATATCTATGATGCCTTGTTTCAACAAGAAAACATTGAGCACATCTTAGTGCGTCATGAGCAAGCAGCAGGCCATATGGCAGATGCTTATTCACGGGTGACGGGTAACACAGGTGTGGTACTGGCAACTTCAGGCCCTGGTGCCACCAATACAGTGACTGCTATTGCTACTGCCTTTATGGATTCAGTACCGATGGTAATCATCTCTGGACAGGTACCCAGCAGTTTAATTGGTGAAGATGCTTTCCAAGAAACCGATATGATTGGTGTGTCGCGTCCCATCGTTAAGCATAGTTTTCAAGTACGCCATGCTAGCGAAATCCCAATGATTGTTAAAAAAGCCTTTTATATTGCGCAGGCTGGGCGTCCAGGTCCTGTTGTAATCGATGTTCCTAAGGATATGACCGCGCCTAGCGAAAAATTTGCTTATGAATATCCAGAAGAAGTATTTATACGCTCGTATCAGCCTTCATTAAAAGGTCATAGTGGTCAAATCAAAAAAGCGGTTGAAACCTTACTTGCTGCTAAGCGCCCGATTATTTACTCTGGTGGCGGTGTTGTTTTAGGTAATGCCCATAAAGAACTAACGGATCTTGCGCATCGCTTAAACTTACCAGTAACCAATACTTTAATGGGCTTAGGTGCTTTTCCTGGCTCTGATGAACAGTTCTTAGGTATGCTTGGTATGCATGGTACTTATGAAGCCAATATGACCATGCACCATTCGGACGTCATATTAGCAGTTGGTGCACGTTTTGATGACCGTGTGACCAATAACGTCAAAAAATTCTGTCCAAATGCGACGATTATTCATATTGATATTGACCCTACGTCTATCTCAAAAACTATTCTTGCTCATATTCCTATCGTTGGCGATGTCAAGTCAGTGCTTACTGACATGCTAGATATTATCGGTGAGGATAAAGAGCTAGACCAACCAGCGTTATTGGATTGGTGGTCACAGATTAATGAATGGCGTAAGCGTCATGGTTTGCGCTATGACACCAGTACCGATAATGGTATTAAGCCACAAGCGGTTGTTCAGGCCTTAGATAAAGTGACTAATAGTAACGCTATTATTACTAGTGACGTTGGTCAGCATCAGATGTTTGCGGCCCTTTACTATACCTATAATGAGCCGCGCCAATGGCTGAACTCAGGCGGTTTAGGTACGATGGGTGTTGGCTTGCCGTATGCGATGGCAGCGAAACTTGCTAACCCTGAGCGTGATGTGGTTTGTATTACCGGTGAAGGCTCTATTCAGATGAATATCCAAGAGTTATCAACCTGTTTACAGTATGATTTGCCAGTTAAAATTCTAAACTTAATAATGCGCATTTGGGCATGGTGAAACAGTGGCAAGCTATGCTGTATGACGG
>NZ_NEXU01000116.1:0-23767 GCF_002224105.1 Psychrobacter sp. DAB_AL32B
TAGTGGTTTGCGGACCTTTACAATACCTATAAGTTGCCGAGCCGATGGCTGAAATAAGGCGGTGTAGTACGATGGGTGTTGGCTTGCCGTATGCGATGGCAGCGAAACTTGCTAACCCTGAGCGTGATGTGGTTTGTATTACCGGTGAAGGCTCTATTCAGATGAATATCCAAGAGTTATCAACCTGTTTACAGTATGATTTGCCAGTTAAAATTCTAAACTTAAATAATGCGCAGTTGGGCATGGTGAAACAGTGGCAAGATATGCTGTATGAAGGTCGTCATGCGCATTCTTATATGAATTCTTTACCAGACTTCGTAAAACTGGCTGAAAGCTATGGTCATGTCGGTATCAAGATTACTGATCCTGCGACTATGGAAGCACAGTTGGCTGAAGCCATGGCAATAAAAGATAGATTGGTATTTATTGACGTTTATGTCGATCGTAATGAGCATGTGTATCCGATGCAAATCGCTGGGCAGACGATGCGTGATATGTGGTTAACAAAAGGGGAGCGTACCTAATGCAACAACAACATCTGATTTCGGTATTGATGGAAAACGAAGCGGGTTCGTTGTCGCGAGTGGTCGGTTTGTTCTCTCAACGTGGCTATAACATCGAAACTTTAAACGTTGCGCCAACAGACGATCCGAGTATTTCTCGCTTAACGTTAACCACCATTACTTCACCTGAAAAAATAGAACAAATCACCAAGCAATTGCATAAATTGATTGAAGTGGTTAAAGTGCTTAATCTATCAGATACCGTACACGTCGAGCGCGAGTTGATGCTAATCAAAGTACGTGCGACTGGCGGTGTACGTGAAGAGATCAAACGCAGTGCAGACGTTTTTCGCGCACAAATCGTTGACGTAAACGCCAGTCTATATACGATTCAAATCGTCGGTGATAAAGCTAAGCTCGATGGTTTTATTGATGTGATTGGTCGCGAGCGTATCATGGAAGTAGTGCGTTCAGGCGTGATTGGTATCGCTCGTGGCGACAAAACGCTAAGCTTATAATCAGCGTTTACTGTATTTAAAATATTGTATTTCAAACTTGTTTATTCAACATTAACATAGCGCTTATCTCACCAATCACCTTAAAACAGTGACTGTAATTTAAGTGTTTATTTATCCATGGCACGCCATGATTTAGGAAAAGGACTCTGTTTATGAACGTTTATTATGATAAAGATTGTGATCTATCAATCATCCAAGGTAAGAAAGTTGCTATTATTGGTTATGGTTCACAAGGTCATGCGCACGCGCTTAACCTACAAGAATCAGATGTCGATGTGACCGTCGGTCTACGTGCAGACTCAGGCTCATGGAAAAAAGCAGAAAACGCTGGCTTGAAAGTTGCTGAAGTTGCCGATGCGGTAAAAGCGGCTGACGTTGTCATGATTTTGACGCCTGATGAGTTCCAAAAAGAGCTATATCAAAATGAGATTGAACCAAACATCAAGCAGGGCGCAACTCTTGCCTTTGCTCATGGTTTTGCCATTCATTATAACCAAGTAGAGCCGCGTAGCGATCTTGACGTCATCATGGTTGCGCCAAAAGCACCAGGTCACACAGTACGTAATGAATTCGTAAAAGGTGGCGGCATCCCAGATCTTATCGCTATCTATCAAGATGCTTCTGGTCAAGCCAAACAATTAGCGCTATCTTATGCTGCTGGTGTTGGTGGTGGACGTTCAGGTATCATCGAAACCACGTTTAAAGATGAAACTGAAACGGATCTTTTTGGTGAGCAAGCAGTATTATGTGGCGGCGCAGTAGAGCTAGTAAAAATGGGCTTTGAGACGCTAACAGAAGCCGGTTATGCGCCAGAAATGGCCTACTTTGAGTGCTTACATGAGCTAAAGCTTATTGTCGATTTGATGTATGAAGGCGGTATCGCTGACATGAACTATTCAATCAGTAACAACGCTGAGTATGGCGAATATGTAACTGGTCCTGAAGTTATCAATGAGCAATCACGTGAAGCGATGCGTAATGCGCTAAAACGCATTCAATCTGGTGAGTATGCGAAGATGTTCATCTCTGAAGGCGCAACGAACTATCCATCAATGACCGCTCGTCGTCGTAACAATGCAGAGCATCAAATTGAAATCACTGGCGCTAAGCTACGTGGTATGATGCCTTGGATCGGTGGTAACAAAATCATCGATAAAGACAAAAACTAATTTGATATCAAGTAATTAATAATTGATTAATAAATTATTCTAAAAAAGCCCACGCTATTAATGATAGCGTGGGCTTTTTATTGATAGATATTTTTATATGCTTCGGTCTGTCATGGTTGAAAATCTATAACATCTGCCTAATATAGGCAGACATTGTTATATTTATTAGTAGCGTATTCATTTAATTAGCGCTCTTATTATCGACTATCTTTGAGCTATCAATGCCAAGGATTCTCTCATGCTTCTTTTCTATAGATTACAGGTTGTCTGTTGTGCAAATATCTTATCCTGATTGGCTAACGCCGCAATTCGTATATATTACTCTTAGCGCTGTAGTCGCAGTTTTAATTTGGATAGAAGGGGAGATGCTCAAAAAAACCGATGGCAAACTACCCCAATCCAAGTTTTTTCAAATCAGCTCACTTCTAGATACCTCATGGTTTTTTGTTTCCGTTGTGATGTTATACGTGATTGATCTAACGCCGTTGGCGGTTGCTGTACCTGCCGCTTATGGTATTTATACGACTTTTGGCTGGATATATGGCATGCGACTGTTGAAGCGTAAAGGCATTCCCGAATCTCCTAAAGATTTGGTAATACCCGCCAAATATATTGCCTATAGCCAGTCATTTTCGCTGATATTTTTTGCGTTATGTTTATTGGTATTAAGCTCACCATGGTTACCTATTCCTCAGTAATTTTCTTTGTTTAATTACAAAGTAGTGAGCTTCAGTCGTATGGTCTATTGCGTTAGATAGTTTATCTATATTCAAAATATAAAGATATGTTTGATAAAAAACATCTTTCATATCAATAGATTATGTAGTCTTCACTTACTATTATAATTTCTCAAAACGGATTTTAATAGGTTACAAAAATCATCAATATAAGCTGTTGCGCTTATGAAAAGCTGTTATAATCAGATTGTACTCAAAGGATTTTAGGTGAAAACGTTAAGGTATCTTCAAGATGGTTTGATTGTTTTGACCATTGCATTTAGCAGAAAATTATTTGGGTACATATCAATTAATCGGTGATGACACACGTCTCGCCAACAGTTAAAGAGTTAGGAAAATTTATGTCAGATAAAGTTGAAGGCACTGTAAAGTGGTTTAATGAAGCTAAAGGTTTTGGTTTTATCGCTCAAGACAATGGCGGACAAGACGTATTCGCTCACTACAGCGCTATCCAAGGTGGTGGTTTCAAGACCCTAGCCGAAGGCCAAAAAGTGTCTTTCATCTTAGGTGATGGCAAAAAAGGCCCACAAGCTGAGCAAATCGAAGCTATCTAATCTAATTTGTTATTGAGTAAGCTGATTGTTAGCAAGCTTAATTACAGTAAGATTAATCAATAGTCATTGATACCTTTGTTTGTTAAAACAATAAAAATACTGTTTAGACTTTAAAAAAGAGCAACCTCTGATCAGGTTGCTTTTTTTATGACATTTTTTCTTGTGAGAATAACGAGATGTTGTTGTAGGTTTTTTGCTATTACTAGCCGCAAATTTCTATCAATACTTCAAAAATTTAATTTCAGCGGCATTTTATGCTTTTAAAGTAAATTGACTATATTGCTCAAATATTCCTAACTGCTAAAAAATTATCAAAGAAATAAATAATAACAAAATGTTAATTAGTCACAGGGCTGTGAATGCTATAAATATACATGGTATCAGCGAGAGAAAATTGCAAAATTGTGCGCTTATAACTATTTATTATAGAATAGTGACAAATTTATGACGCATTATTCACGGCGTTGTCTTGACCTTATGACTGTGCTCACGCAATATACATAGGTCTGATAATAACGGTTGGCTTAGCTTTAGCGGATTTTATGAATATGGGATATGATACTAATACGCTTTTAGTATTGGATTTTTTTCTTCATTAACTATTTTTTGCTGATGCAGTAACAACCTTGAGTAGCATTTTGAACGACGATTTGAAGCAAAATTTGAAAGACAGTTTAGAAGATATTTTGAAAGAAAATGAACCTTTGGTTCTTAACTGACAATTTTTTAATTCATAACATTAATAAACGAGGAACGTATGAAAGCATTAGTAGCGGTCAAGCGTGTCATTGATTACAACGTAAAAGTTCGTGTAAAAGCTGATAACTCTGGCGTAGATTTATCTAACACTAAAATGTCAATCAACCCTTTTGATGAAATTGCAGTAGAAGAAGCGGTTCGTCTAAAAGAAGCCGGTGTGATTGATGAAATCATTGTTGCATCAATTGGTCCAAAAGAATCACAAGAGCAGATTCGTGCTGCTTTAGCATTAGGCGCTGATCGTGGTATCTTGGTATTGACTGATGACAAGCCTTATCCACTACAAATCGCTAAAATACTTAAAAATATCGCTGAATCTGAGTCAACTGATATTATTCTATTGGGTAAACAAGCGATTGATGATGATAATAACCAAACTGGTCAGATGCTAGCGGCATTGATGGGTATAGGTCAGGGTACGTTTGCTTCAGAAGTGAAAGTTGAAGGCGATAAAGTCAATGTGACGCGCGAAATCGATGGCGGCTCACAAACGGTTGCACTTGATTTGCCAGCGGTTATCACCACTGATTTGCGTTTGAATGAGCCACGTTATGCTAAATTGCCTAACATCATGAAAGCAAAGAAAAAGCAGCTTGATGAAAAAACGCCAGCTGATTTTGGTGTTGATATGGCTTCTAAGCAAGAAATTATCAAAGTCGTGCCACCTGCTGATCGTAAAGCTGGTATCAAGGTGGGTTCAGTTGACGAGTTGGTCGATAAGTTAAGAAATGAAGCAAAAGTAATTTAATATTTTGCTACGGCATATCTGGTACAACGTTATTATGTCTAAACTGTTTTTTATTCAAATTAGGCGTAAAGTTACTTTGTACACCAACAACCGCATGAATAGATGATACGAATAAATCAAGGATAAAAACAATGGCAATTTTGGTATATGCAGAACATGACAATGCCAGTCTAAAAAAGGCAACTTTAAATACTATCGCTGCTGCTAAGCAAATAGGCGGCGATATCCATGTATTGGTCGCTGGTAGTGGCAATCAAGCTGTCGCTGACGAAGCGGCTAAAGCTGAAGGCGTGAGCAAAGTACTGTTAGCAGACAACGCTGCTTATGAACATCAATTGGCAGGTAACGTGGCATTATTGGTTGCGGACATTGCTGGTGACTATAGTCATATCCTTGCACCAGCCACAACTACTGGTAAGAATTTTCTACCACGTGTTGCAGCATTACTTGACGTCAGCATGCTATCAGAAATCTCTGCTGTGGTAGATGCACAAACATTTGAGCGTCCTATCTATGCTGGTAACGCGACAGCAATAGTTAAAACCTCAGAAGATAAAGTGGTATTAACCGTACGTACTACCGCCTTTGATCCAGTAGCAAGCGAAGGTGGTTCAGCTACTGTCGAAACTATTGATAATGTTCAAGACCTTGGTAAAGCAAGCTTCGTAAATGAAGAGATGGCTAAATCTGATCGTCCTGAATTGACCTCAGCAAGTATCGTGGTTTCTGGTGGTCGTGCACTAGCAAATGGTGAAAACTTCACTAAGTACATTGAACCATTGGCTGATAAACTTGGCGCTGCTGTTGGTGCATCACGTGCTGCAGTTGATGCAGGCTATGTACCAAACGACATGCAAGTCGGTCAAACGGGTAAAATCGTTGCACCAGATTTATATATCGCAGTAGGTATTTCAGGCGCTATTCAGCATTTAGCGGGTATGAAAGACTCTAAAGTCATCGTTGCTATCAACAATGACCCAGAATCACCTATCGCTAGCGTTGCAGATTATTTCTTAGAAGCGGATTTGTTTGCAGCACTACCTGAGCTAACCAGTAAGATTTAATCGTTATTTAGTAATTAAATATAAAAAACCCGCTATTATTTGTAGCGGGTTTTTTTATATTTAACTTAAAAAGCGTGTTGCTGATTTAGTTAAATGATATTAGCTATAATGTCTTTGACGCAGAGTCTCATATAAGCATAGCGAGCCTGCAATCGCTACATTGAGGCTTTCTTGTCCATTAGGCTGTGGTAGGGCGATAGGTGTAGCGCATTGCATCAGCTCGTCACAAACACCTTGACCTTCATGTCCCATAATCCAAGCGATTGGTTTCTTTAGGTCATGTTGATAAATGACTGTATCGGTATGTGAGCTGGTTGCAAACAGCGGCGTTTGTACATGGTCTAAAATATCTTGCACACTTAAATCTTCATAAATAGTCAGCGCAAACTGTGCGCCCATGCCTGCTCGCAATGTCTTTGGCGACCAAGCTTGAGCGGTAGCACTAGTACAGAGTATGGTATTAATGCCAACGGCTGCTGCGGTACGTAGCAGGGTGCCGACATTACCGCTATCTTGCACATCATTGAGAACCAGACAATCATTGTTAATTATTGATAAACTGGGCGTTGGTACTTTAATAATTGCCATGATATCGATGCCAGTGCCCAAGCTCCGAATATTCTCGTACAGTGAATCTGACAAAATTAAAATCGGCGTATAGGTTGGCAGACGAGTTAAAACTTGCTGAACTTCAGGATGATAATGCGCTGATTCAGCTAGCAATATTTGCACAAACGGGTAGTCACTACGCAGGGCAGCATCGATAAGGTGGACGCCCTCAATGACTGTTTGGCCTTGTTTTTTGCGTTGACGAGCTTGCGTCAACAAGCCCTTTACTAGCTTGACCGTCGTATTCTTATCTGAGGTAATAAGCTCAGTGGGATTTGCTACCATAGTGAATCGCTTAGAAAAAATGTAGAGTATGTGAACGATTCGTATAAAGCTGTTATTTATTTGACTCTATACGGCTCGTCCTCAAAGTGTGCTTAGCTGACTTATTTATCAGCATAATTTAAATGTAGCTCTTTAATATAATCGACTTCATTTTTGCTACCAAGTACCACAGGGATACGCTGATGGATATCGGTTGGCTCTATATCTAAAATGCGATTGACCGCATCAGTTGCAGCGCCACCAGCACGTTCAATCAAAAGGCTCATCGGATTGGCTTCATACATTAAGCGTAATTTACCTACTTTATTAGCATACTTCGTATCAAATGGATAAGTAAAGAGACCACCGCGACATAAGATGCGATGCACGTCACCAACCATTGCTGCAACCCAGCGCATATTAAAATCGCGAGCACGTACACCTGTTTCGCCAGCGATGAGCTCATCGATATACTGTTGCATCGGCACGCGCCAGTAGCGGTAATTTGACGCGTTGATGGCATATTCGCTGGTATCGGCATCGATTTGGATGTTTTCTTGTATCAGTACATACTCATTCGTGTCTGGGTCTAGGCTAAACATGACGACACTATCTGTGATGGTCAGTGCTAGGACGGTAGAGGTGCCGTATAATAAGTAACCTGCTGCTAGCTGCTGATTGCCAGCTTGTAAGAAATCACTATTTTCACTGGTTTGACCTTGGCGCTGATACGGTAGAATAGAAAAAATAGTACCAACGGCCATGTTGATATCGATATTTGATGAGCCATCAAGGGGATCAAATAGCACCAATAAACTGCCATCAGCATTGGCAGGAGTAGCATCATCAAGCTCTTCTGAAGCAACACCCGCACAATGTGCATTTTTTGCCAAAGCGTCTAACAATAAATCATTGGCCAGTACGTCTAATTTTTTTTGATCCTCACCTTGGACGTTTTGATTGCCAGCTTCACCTAAGATATCTGCTAAAGCACCTTTTCTAAGTAGCTGTGAAATAGTCTTACCAACGTCAGTAACGGTAGTAATGACGTCATTAAGGGCAGGATTGGTTGCATGAGTTTTTAAATAGTTTGCTAGGGTCGTCATAATGCTTCCTAATAAATGGTATTGATGAATGAGATTTAAAGTTAAAGAGCAAGTGAGTGCTTAAGAAATGTGGGAGTTAGTATTTAATACCCCTAAATCTGGCAAATTATTAAATAGCCTGTACGGCATCTTTGTCCTGACCATAAAATCAGCTACACTATATGTATTATTGTTTATTGATATTTTTGGGAAGCTTATTTTCGATCGTGGTTATTACAGCTTTACTTATATTGCTTAGCAGATGGCTAAGTCTATTTTATAGGGCTGGTGTCATTACGGTAAATTGTAGCAAATAAGCGTCAAAATGTCCTTGTATCTGTGCATATCAGCTATAAATGCTCGAACAAAAATGAATAAATGATTAATATAGACTCATATAAACTCAAAATAAAGACTTACCATTATGTCAAATTCTATCGATAGTAATTCACTACCTCCTATTGCAGCGACTGAGTCTGCAAAATTTGATTCTGACACCATTCATCATAAGCTTAATACCTCGTTAAGTCGTCCGCAGCTTAATAGCGATGGTAGTATTCGTCATTTTTTGGGTGTAGAGGGTCTTAATAAAGCACAATTGCAGGCAATTATTGCAAAAGCTGAGACGTTTTTTGATGATAATGGGCAACTGATTAACCGTCCTGAGCTTGAAGGCTATACGGTAATGAATTTGTTTTTTGAGCCGTCAACTCGTACACGCACCACTTTTGAGGTAGCAGAAAAGCGTTTGGGTGCCAATGTACTGAATATCGATATTGAGCGCTCTAGCACCAAAAAAGGCGAAAGCTTGCGCGATACGCTGTGGAATTTGCAGGCTATGACGGCAGATATCTTTGTGGTGCGGCATTCAGCATCAGGTGCTGCCCATTTTATGGCCACAGAAGTGACACCAGATATTGCTATTATTAATGGCGGTGACGGCTGGCACGCCCATCCGACGCAAGGCATGCTCGATATGTTGACCATTCACCGTGAGGCGCCGCGCCCCTTTGAAGAGCTGTCGATCGCTATCGTTGGTGATATTAAGCATTCTCGGGTCGCACGCTCTGATATCAGTGCGCTGCAAACTTTAGGTGTGAAAGATATTCGTGTCTGCGCGCCTCGTACCTTATTGCCTAAGGGGATTGAGCGTTTTGGGGTGCAAGTTTATGAAAATATGAATGAATGCGTGACCGACTGTGATGTCATTATGGGATTAAGAATACAAAACGAGCGGATCGGCTCGCCGCTATTGGCATCATCGAGTGAGTATTATAAGCATTATGGTATTACCCCAGAGCGGTTAGCACTGGCCAAGCCTGATGCGCTAGTCATGCACCCAGGACCAATGAACCGCGGTGTTGAGATTGCCTCAAGCGTTGCTGATGGCGTGCAATCTGTGATTTTGAAGCAGGTTAATAATGGTATTGCTATTCGCATGGCGGTATTGGCATTGGCAATGGAAGGTCAACGCGCTCATCAAGCAGCTAGTAAATAATATCTGACCTAATATTTTGCTAGCCAATTTTATTCTTATTTATCCCATTTTATTGATACGGTAATAACGCTCATGGCTCACATTACAAATTTAGATGTTCATATGCACGACTTACTTCCAAAAGCATTTAAAGAATCATTGTCACAAATAGCCACGGCTCAGTTAGCAAAGCTGACGCGCGAGCGCGAGACATGGATATTACCACCGCTGGTAGACTTATGCGCCCGCTTACGTGAGCCAGGACAACAACAACATGGCACGTTGGAATCAGAAGGGCGAGCTGCCCGCGCCAATGGTTTTTTGCATGTGGTCATTCCGCCCGATACCAATCCTATCTTAGAGAACGGTTCACTATTAAAAGGTTTACGTGAGCGTGCGCTTGATGATGGCGGCATTTACTTACATATTTTAGGTGCCTTGACCGCTGGGTTAGAGGGCGAACGCCCATCTAACATCGCTGGATTAAAAAAAGGTGGCTGTATTGCCGTCTCTAATGCTCGCCGACCTTTTCGCAATGATTTGGTACTATTGCGTACACTCGAGTATGCCGCGACTTTTGGTATGAAAGTATTCTTTTATCCTGATGAGCCCAGTTTGTCTGGAGATGGGGTTGCGCACGAAGGCTACATCGCCTCCTATCATGGGCTACAAGGTATTCCATGGATTGCTGAAACGGTCGCTTTATCTACCCAGTTATTAATGGTTGAAGAAACCGGTATTGCTGCTCACTTTAGTCAATTATCGTGCAAGTCTTCAATCGAGCTGATGCGCTGGGCAAAAAATAAAAAACTGCCAGTGACTTGTGATGTGGCCATGCATCAGCTGTATTTAACCGATGATAATTTAGAAGGCTTTAATTCTATGGCCTATGTACTGCCGCCACTGCGTAGTAATACCGATCAAAAAGCGCTACTTCGCGGTTTAAAAGACGGCACTATTGATGCGATTTGTAGTCATCATGAGCCATTGAACAGTACGGCTAAAAAAGCGCCGTTTGAAGAAAGTACACCAGGTATCTCAAACTTTGATACTTTTATGGCGCTAGCTTGTCAGTTAGTTCGTGATGAGGTACTGACATTAGAGCAATTGGTCGATAAAATCTGTCTTAATCCTGCAAAAATCGCCGGTATTAGCGAGCAATATGAAAATATCGGTGGCGCTGTGTTGGTCGACCCTAATTTAGAGTGGCAAGTGACCGCGGAAACGATGCAATCTAGTGGTAAAAATACCCCTTTCTTTAATCAGCAGCTGCAAGGGCGCGTTGTGGAGACTTTCTTTGGTTAACTGGTCTGGTCAGGACGATAATCAGCGACATAAAAAGAGCGAGTCTAGCGAATCTATTAAAGCCGTTGCGATCTATGAGGTTGTTAAAGGTATCGGTGCGCTATTAGGGGCTATTGCATTATGGCAGTGGCATAAAGATATGGAGCAATGGTTGTCAACGGCCACCCACTCTTGGCGACAGTATTTTGGTCAATTGCTCGCCCCACAAGTTGATAGCGCTGTAGAGATCGCACAGCAGGCCAGTAAAAACTGGACAGTGTTTCTATTAATAATATTTGCTTATGCCAGCCTGCGCTTCATTGAAGCATATGGATTGTGGCAAGATAAGACTTGGGCCTATTGGTTTGGCGTCATAGGCTATGGAATATTTATTCCTATTGAACTGTATTATCTGATTGTCAGCCCGTTCGACTGGTTTAAACTGGGTATTTTAGTTCTTAATATTATTATTGTCATTGTGGTTTATCGTAATATGAAGCGTAAAGGCTTGATATAACGTCACTTTCCGATAAGGATTTTTACTAAATAATGAGTCTTTATTAGATAATATTGCTTTGACGATAATAATAAAAGCCAGCATAAAGAGAACATCTTTAGTGCTGGCTTTTTATTATTTGAAATCACTGTGTATTTTTCGACTTAAAGTACAATGTTATTATTTTTCTAAACGTCCAATGTTTTTTTATTAACAGGAGAAATAGTTTTGGCTACTTTGCCGACACTTAAACCTTGAATTAAGATAGAGAACACCACTACAGCGTAAGTTAATGCTAGTAAAACATCGCGCTCAGTTCCTGTAGGCAGCTGTAGTACTAACGCGACAGATATACCACCGCGCAGACCACCCCATGTTAATACTTTCCAAGCGCCTACTGGCAGATTAAGTTGGTGTCTAAAGGTCCTAGTGGTCATGCCTACCACGATCAGCCGAGCAAGTAGGGCGATGATAATGGTCAATCCTGCGGCAATAAATAAATTACCAGAATAGGCAATTATCACTACTTCTAAACCAATTAAAACAAACAAAATCGCATTTAAAATTTCATCAATTAATTCCCAAAATAGGTCAATATAGTGACGTGTCTTATCACTCATCGCCAATTCCCGCCCGCGATTACCGACCATCAGTCCCATCATTACCATTGCCAAAGGTCCTGATAGATGCCAATGACTGGCAAGTGCGTAGCCCCCTATCACGCCCGCTAGTGTTAATAACACTTCTTCTTGATAGCTATCGATACTTTTGAGCATGTAATATAAGATTGCCCCAAGTGCTAAGCCAAAGATAATACCGCCACCAGCTTCAACTGCTAGCGTATGCGCCACATAATTGGCAGTTGGAATATCACCGCTAGATAAAATTCCGAGTAGTATCACAAAAATCACCACGCCAATACCATCATTAAATAACGACTCGCCAGCGATAACAGTTTCTATACTCTTAGGTGCGCCTGCTGATGCCAAAATACCCATCACGGCAATGGGGTCGGTCGGTGATATCAAGGCACCAAATAATAAGCACCAAATAAATGGCAGAGCGAACCCTAAAAGCGGTAGCATAAAATAAATGGCGGTGGCAATGAGTACTGCTGATATGACAGTACCCAAACAAGCAAGGATACCAATGGGTAGCTTATAACGCTTTAAGTCACCAATATTGACATGTAAGGCACCGGCAAATAGCAACATCGAGAGCATGCCATCGAGTAATACTTCGGTAAAATCAAGCTGGTTTAATAAGCTGATCTCATAATCTATGAGCTGATCAAAGCCTAAAAAGCCTAAAAATATCGCCCCAATAGATAATAATATAGAGATGACCATGACACCGATAGTGGTCGGTAGACCAATAAAGCGATGATTCACATAAGTCAGTAGGGCAGTGATAGATAAAAAGATAGCACTGATTTCAAGTACAGTCAGACTGGTTGCAGATGCCATAAAAAAAGTCTCAGATGAATATAAAAATGATTCTAACCCTAAAATCTGTAAGGGTTAGACAAAATGTTAGTTTTGTTGTTTGTCTGGTTTTTATGTTGTCTACGATTAATATTGATATGAATAACAAAAAATTCCTATAAATAATAAAATTTTATCTTGATTGCCTCTGTAGTGTTTTATTAATTTGCGCATCAAACTGACTAATATATTCAAAATGTTGATGCTTAGCATTATTACTATGAATAAATTGTCTCGCTTCATAAGACATTGCTTTGAGATCTGTTATTAACTCTTCATAACTCAGGTTTTCTTCTCCTGCGCGTTCAATCAGTGTGAGCTCATGTAATAGCGCTTGCTGCTGAGCGTTATTCACACAAGCGTAATTAAGATCGGTCATAGCCTGACATAATGCCTTTAATACCATTAAATCAGCCGTCGCATAACGCCGTATCTCACCAAGAGAGGTATCGATAAAGGCAGCTATCGTAGGGTTTTTAGTAACCACAGCCAATATTGCGACTCGCTGCTGATTGACTAGAATGTCAGATTCATTTTGGCTATCGCTATCATTCTTGTCATCAGATGGTATATAAAAATGATAAGGGCTTGGCGGCTGACGTTGCATCATGACACTCAAGCACGTGGTCAGTGATTGAACACAATTGACCGCCGTTTTTGGATCATTTATACCAGGAGATAACGCCCGCACTGCGACTTCAGTGACTTGTCCTAAACTATAAGCGATATCATTAGAGTGCACGGACTGGCGTTCAAGATGGATACAAGTATTGAGTCGCTGCCAAAATAGCCCATCTGGCGCGCGTGGGAGAATAGCTAAGCCAAGAGTTTTAGTTTTTTGTAGGTGACTATTATGATCGGCAGGACGCTGATAAAAATGACCGATGACATTCTTATCGGTAACAAATTGACCTAAGCTGGTATGTAGCTGTACTACACCGCCATAATCTTGCGCCAAAGTGATCAGCGACTCTATATAAATTTGCTGTAGATAGCCTGAGCTTGGCGCGATGATAGCGGTCGCTGTCCAAGATTGGAAATGCTCAACATCGTGATGCGTCACATCACGTTGATGCTGAATCTCACAGCTGTCCTTATACCAGTAATGAATATTTCTAAGCGCCTCATTACTGGCACCGTGAATGACATGCGATGCCTGTATAGCATGTACCATATGCTGAACAAAATAAACCAATAATAAGGCACAAATGATGGCCATGATAATAGCAAAAGTTACCGATAATTGCGGTACACCAAAAGCCACATCATATTTATGAATAGATTTTAAAACCAATAAGCTGTAACTAAAAGTACCAATAAA
Organism: Psychrobacter sp. DAB_AL32B; assembly: GCF_002224105.1. NCBI lineage: Bacteria > Pseudomonadati > Pseudomonadota > Gammaproteobacteria > Moraxellales > Moraxellaceae > Psychrobacter > Psychrobacter sp. DAB_AL32B. Next base: position 14,073 of record NZ_NEXU01000116.1, read on the forward strand.
TGCGCCTAGTACGAACTGATTTGGCGTATCGGTCAGAAAGTTACGTAGCAGCCGTGGACCAAATTGCGATGAGGCCATCGATAAGACGGCAATAGTAATCGAAAAGGTCGTTCCTGCGACACCAAGTACTGCGCCTGCAATCGCGGTCATAATCGCGCGTGCGGCCTGATCGTCGCCAGTAAATGCAAAGCTGATCTCTCTGACTGTTTCACGATCAAAATGTTCATCAATGGTAACGAGTATGGGCGCAAGTAAGATGCCTACCAGCACACAAGCTGTTGGAATAAACCAATAAGAGCCAAGCAATTGCTGCCATAAGTTTTTTAGGCGGTCAGGTAAATTGGTTAGATTTTGTAGTGACCATAGCTGTAGGAACTGCCTAAGTCTGTGCTTAATTGCCGTTAGAATCTGTTTAAGCAAGCTGGTTTTGGGGTCTTTACTCAACGTTGTCAGCTCCAAAATTCATACTACTGTCTTACTTCGATGCCAATCAGAAAAATAATAATACACTTGGCACAACAAAAGCGCTTAAAAGTAAATTACCTTATCATATAGAGTTACGCTATCAAAAATTTAATAAAAAAATAAGCCCCTATTAATAGGAGCTTATTTTTAGCAGGATAAAATTTTTAATAATGGAGGATTTTAATGATGGAAAGCTCTAATAGTATCAAACTCGAATTCTGAGTTAACACAGTTCATTACTGATTCCAGCCACCATTATCATTGTAAGTAAGCTTCCGTGTTATCTGTTAACTGAAAAGATTGTCAATCCAAGTGCTTATCGCGGTGCTTACTTTTGCTAGTACTGACGGCTCTTCTGTACTGTCCATACTTAATGACCGTGTTTGCAAATTATCCATCGTTACTGGTTGTTTTTGCAGACTATCTACGATTAACGGTAGATTGTTACCAGCTGTCGCTAAGATAAAGCTTGGGTTTTTGGTCAGCGTTGTCCACTTCTGGTTCCAACCACCGTTACAGTTGTAAATAATCAAGCTTCCGCGATTATCTACTAAATGACCAGTTCGTAAATCAAAGCATTTGTTGCCTTGTTTGATTTGGTCGGTACCATTCATCTCCCAAACTTGCGCTGGTGAGTCCAAGCTACAAGCGCCCAAATTAACCCAAGAACCTTGTTCCGTCAAACACTGATCCAATGCCATTTTACTATGGATTTTACCCTTAAGATCGTAAACCCACTGTTCAGAGTCATCACCAGTACAGCCACTTGGTCCGCTAATAAAGCTATTTAACTTACCATTTTCTAGTTTTTCAACTTTTAGACAGTTGTTGCCGTTACGTATAGTAGCAACATTTTCTAAAGGTTTGTCATCTTGTAGCTCTAACCATTTCACAAACTGCTGAAATTCGCTGAGTGCTTCAGGCTCTTTCTTGATTAAATCAGTACGATAGACATTGACCCAACGGTTTAAGCGATAGATGGTTTCTTGCTGCTGCTCATAACGCTCTAATGTTTCCAATGCTTGCGGGCTGAGCTCATCACGATACTCTTTATAAGAATCATATAATAATTTGCCATTGGTATTTAAAGTAACCGTCGGATTTTCTGCTTGAGCGATGAGCTGCTGTTCTAAGCCCGGTAACTCTACCTTTCTTAGTGCCGTATAGCCATGTTCTTTACCAAAGGTAACCGCTGGTCTGATAGGGTCACTATATTGACGAATATCAATTGTCGATAGCTGTACTTGTGCTTCATTGGCCTTTTTACAGTACAAATCCACTTTTTTCGGATCTTCAGCAATCGCTAAATTGACATGGAATTTATTGGCATTGCCATTCATCCGATTAGGGGACAAGGCAATATTATTAACCGTACTATTACTATAAGTGACGCTCAACCAGCAGCTTGCCGCTTCTAGCGAGTTATTTGGCGTAGGTAAATCAAAAACATTACCCCAGTTACCGCGTGCCTCAGGATAAATGATCCCTTTTTGCGCCACAGGATCATAACCGCCTAAGATGGTGAAAACCGGCACACCTTGTAAGCGTGCTTTTAAGTAATTACCGTCGGCACTGTTGTACCAAACATTACCAGATCTCGGTACTTTAGGCTGGATTACTTCCATCTTTCGGAGTTCGGCATTCCATTTCTTATAGCCCGTCGGTGAATCAGCGTCAAATACCGCCCGATCAAATGCTGGCTGTATTTTTATCTTGGTGCTGTAACCGGTGTAATGGGTGTAGTCTGAATAAGCGCCACTCTGTGAGCCGCCAGACATCGCGTCACGGCCGTAGCCATAGGTGGCTAAGAAAAGAGGTTTGCCACTGAGACCATCACCTTCGACTTGTCGCGGCCAGTCTAAGTTACCGCGCATTTTGTTTCTAAAACCATTATAGCCCCAGCCGCTGTCGGCATGATGCTCGGCCCAGAAATAATCGCCGCCCGATGCACCAGGGTAATGGCCTAAGCCATAATGATGGCCGATTTCATGACTAAACTCATTCCTGACCGAATCGATAATGGTCAGCATGCCATTACCACCACTTAAGCCGTGGTTATGTTCGCCATTGGCATATTTACCGCGGGCATGGTGGGCATTGACGTTTTGAGTCAGCTGTGGCTGTTCTTGGCTGTGTAGCGATGCGCTAGTCACGCCCCAATTGGCTAAGTTTATGCCGACACCAAAGGTTGCTTTTGCGGTATTTTCACGCATATCACCATTATACATGCCACCGTCTGAGCTACTCACCGAATCATAAATGGTGCCATTGCCCACCATCACTCGATCAAGCTTCATGTCATCATATACAGCAACGGTCATTTGTGCCGCTGGAATGGTTTGGAAGTAGTCTGAACCGGCTCTTTCTGGGTCACGTAACATGTAGTGACCCCAAGATTGAGGCGGAGCAGTCAACATACCTAAACGGATATTGGTTAATACCAGCTCGCCAGGTGCAGCAAAGTCTATTTTATCTTCTAATAAATCACCGCTACGCTTCTTCTCATCCACAATGCGGATTTTAAGACCACCTTCTACCTCATTCCATTTGAGTTTGGTCGACCATGCGCGATTACTGTAAGAGACGCGAGGACGTTTGTCAGTATTGGTCTGATCAGTGGCTGGGATTTGAGTTGGTTCGGCTAGACTGACGCTCCGTAATAAAGCCCCATCCTTATAAATCTCTGCCACAAGCTTATCAATGTCACCCATCTCAAGAGTAGGCGTTACCAATAAAAGTGCTTCTTTTTCTGCGGTTAGGCGCGGCATGTTTTTTGCTTCATTGCCCTGCGGATCAACAGTATGATTCTGGCCAAACTGAATCATGGCTTGGAAAGTGCCGACTAAGTCTGGACGGATATCTCGAATCGCTCCTGCTCTGCCAGCGTGGTCAAAAAACCCTAATAAATAGGCATCAGTGATGTCTTTCTTTGGCTCTGGGTATTTGAGTTGTGTACTTGGCCCAATTGGTGTTGAAGGAATACTTGTTACCGGCGGCGTTACTGCTGGTGTAGTGCTTCCATCACCTTCACCACAAGCTGCAAGCAGAATAGCGATGATACCGATACTTAATGCTTTTACGGGAAATTTTATTGTTGTTTTCATTTAAAGCCCCTCATTAATATAATGAGGGGCAATATAACAGTTATGTTGGTATTATGTACGACATTTGTTTTTTATATAACAATAAGTTTTCTTTAGTGGTTGTCCTAGAGATTTTCAATTATAAGTTAATTAAAAAACCTTATTCATTCTTACTCTTATAGCATTCAATTAGATGTCGGATTGTCTGCTTCAGTAATAATATCGCCTCTATTGCCCGTTTTACTGGCATCTGCACGAGCTTTATCACTAATAGTATCTTTAGGAATGATAATTTCATTGTTACGCTCATCACATTCTATGTCGCTGTCCTTATCATAAGCGACAGGGTCAAAGCGAGGTGTGTCATCGTTAATATCTGAATCTTCTTGAGATAAGCGGCTAGGTGTCGCAGCGGCAGATTTTCTAAAAAGTTTGGCTTTATTGTTTTTAGAATTTTCGTCTTCATCATTAGCAGATTTTTTGCGCGGCTCACTGTGGGCAAAGATAGCATTTAGCGGCACATCCAATTGTTCTTGAGCATAAGCTTCCGTATTTTCAAAACGATTTACCAATAGGCTTAGCCAAGGTTTTTGGTCCTCGGGACTCATCTCGTCAAGCTCATCTTTAATGGGTAATGGATAAGGCAGCGTACGATAAAAATCCCATAACGTCATTTTACTCAAATCTTTTTTGAGCACATAATCATCCTCTTCTGTCATGGTGATTAAATTGCTGTCTTGTAGATAATTGATATAGGTATACCACTTTGGTAGCTCTTTACGCCCCAATACATTACGCAGCGCTTGTTCGCTAACGGCTTCACCTTTTAAATGATGGGTATAAACTAAATTTAACATATCGAGCAAACTTAGTAGTGGATGGCGTGGGTAGACTTCTTCCGTCTCAAAAATAGTCAAGGTATAGCTAATTTCAACCCCTAATAGAATTAGATTCCATGACAGATATATCCACAATAAGAAAATTGGCAATGCAGCAAATGCGCCATAAATGGCTTCATAGCTGGTAAAGTTCGCCATCACCGTACCAAAAAGATGCTTCATCAGCTCAAAGACAATCGCTACAAAAATACCAGCAATCGCGGCGTTTTTTACAGGTACACGCGCTTTTGGGATAAACCAATACATACTAATAAAACCAGCGATCGTCACTCCAACTGATACTATCTGTACCCAAAATGACCAATCGATACCATAGCCAGCAATTTGACGATTTAAGAGGCTCAGGCTTTGTACGGCACTAGAGGCGATAAATGCCGTACCCAATACTAGCGGTCCCAGCGTGACTATTGTCCAATAGCGCAGCATGCTTTTCATGCCACCAGAGCGATTTTCTACCCGCCAAATTTGGTTAAAAGCGCGCTCAATAGTCGTCAAGGTCATAATGGTCGTAAAAAACAATACCATTGCCCCAATGATGGTTAGATTTGATGATTTTTCAGCGAAGTTATTGATATATTTACTGACCTGCAAGCTCGATTGTGGCAGCAAGTTACTGTAAATGACTTCGTAAATCTGTGCTCTGACAGAAGATAGCGCCGGTACTGAAGACAAAATCATCAATAGCACCGTTAAGATAGGCACAATCGACAATAAGGTCGTATAGGTCAATGATGCGGCTTTTTGCTGGCAGTTGTCTTCAAAAAAGTGCCGAGTTAAAAAGCGTAGGAACTGAAACCAACGTTGATGTAGAAAGGGTATTTTTTTTAGTAAGTTTTCCATAACGACCATTTAGCAGAAATAATAGAGTGCGAATAGTGTAACAAAAATGGCCTGTCTGAATCTGCGGGTTAATTGTGTCAAAATGCATAATAGCGTTTTGAGGTTTAATTATCTTTGAGGTTTAATTATCATAATGTCGCTGATGAAAATGTTAGACAAAGCAGTTATATCGCCTAATAGATTTAATGAGTGACTACGCCGAGTGTGAGGGTTTGTTTGCATGTCAGTGAATGACTCGGGCATAATGTACACATCTATTCATCATGCCAATCATTTTATAATAATTACGATTCGCTATATTACTGTTAACGATTTTATAAGGAAGTTTTGCTAATGAGTCAGACCGCCCCTTATGTTTTGGTGCTCTATTATTCAAATTACGGTACGACTAAGACATTAGCATATGCTATCGCTCAGGGTATTGAAGAGGCGGGCATGACCACGCGCATTCGCACGGTGCCGACAGTTGCGCCTGAGACCACATCGAGTAAGCCTGCGATACCAGATGAAGGTGATCTGTATTGCACCATGGAAGATCTAAAAGATTGCATGGGTCTTGCGCTTGGTAGTCCAACGCACTTTGGTAATATGGCCGCGCCTATGAAGTATTTTTGGGATAATACCGTCACGCTATGGCTCGCTGGTAATCTACAAAATAAACCAGCAGCGGTATTTACTGCAACTGGTTCAATGCATGGCGGGCAGGAGACGACGTTGCTGACCATGATGATGCCATTGCTGCATCATGGCATGCTGATTGTGGGTGTGCCTTATGCAGAGCCAGCATTAAATCGTACCCATCGTGGTGGCTCGCCTTATGGGGCAAGTCATGTCAGTGGTGCGTCACATGATCAGCCTGTGTCCGCTGATGAGCGTGAACTGGCTATTGCTCAAGGGCGCCGTTTAGCGATTAGTGCCAAAGCTTTAGCACAAGCAAACTGGCGCTAAACGGTTTTATTGACAAGGAAACATAGCTCTCTAATGCCAAATACTTCTGATCGTTCCAATCAAACACCTACTGCAAAGACTGGTAAAATTATTAAACCTAGTAAGCCTATTACGCCCATCCGTCAGCGCTTGATGGTGACTTGGCTGGTTTGGCTAACCTTTAGATTGCTTGCTTTGCCTATTTTGATCAATGTCTTTAATATCAGTAGCCCTGACATTGTCGGCGGTATCGCATGGCAAGCGCTATGGCTAGTACCGGCATTTATCTTAACGCCGTCGATACTACGCGGACGTTCACCCTATGCGCTATTGATAGACAGCATGTTTACTTTAGTATATTTAGGGGCAAGTGGGGTCGTATTATTCACACGTGCTTATGGCAGTAGCTGGGCAGAAATTGCCGTATATTTCATTGATTTCGTCCTGTTATTTGCCATTAACGTCTGGTTGTTTATTTTGTTAAAGCGTCTACCTTCTATGAATAATGTTGTTAAGTAACCTAACCTCGTTAGCTGCTCAATTAATTTCATTTTTATCAGTTTAACCACAAAAAAGCGGCGCTCTATTTGGAGCGCCGATTTTTTGTGGTGATATTATTTTTTAGAAATACTTTTATTAATTAACCTTAGTCAATTCTAAGTCCATCTTTTTACCGTCGTTAATTTGGCTTACTTTTACGGGTAAGTAATCTAAGCTTGGTGCCAACCAAAAGCTGGTCGAGCGACTATTGTCATCATGGATACGGTCGACACGTACCGTATCAAAGGTACCCGCTGGAACTGTTATCTTGGTATTACCAGATTTTTTAAACGGTGTTTTTTCTATCTTATCGTGTTTTGCCATGTAGTAATTGCCAGAGAATTTACCATTTAATAAGTCTTGGCGAATTTGCACCTCAAGACTTAAGTCATCAAAGGCTTGTTGTGCCATCGTCATGGTTGTCGACTTGCCTCTATAGTTACTCACGACTTTTTTGCTACTTGGGTTAAAGTCCAGTTTATGCGTACGACCGATGCCCAGTAGTTTATAAGTGGTACTGGCTTGGGTTGGAATAACCGCATTACCGTTAACAGTGAAGGTACTGTGTTGTGCAGCACTTGCCACACCAGCGACCCGTGCATTGACATCATATTTCCAAGTATTGCCTGATTTGTTCAATGTACGCGTGGCTGTCCCTTTATACTTGTCTTCTACCGTAAAGCTATAGTTGGCGCTTGATGGTTGAATGGTTTTTGCGCTGGCAAGAGTAGGTGCGGTCATACTTAAAGCTCCGATAGCCGCTATGCTGGCTCCAGTGGTCAACATGGTTAAAAATTTAGACTTAGCATTTTTTTTGTCATTATAATTGGTTGTTAATGGTTTTTTATTCATAGATGAAAAACTCATAGATGTTCCTTAATAGATTGATATCAGATAGCTTAATAAGTCGATTCTATACTTAGGGTGATTCGATATTACTGCTAACTTTTATTGGATTCACAATGCCTATAATGGTCATACTCTGTTACATTTTCAAGAGTAGAGATAGATGCTGACGTTTGGCTCTTGTAGCCGATGTTACTATGATAGCTGCTACTAGGACTATGAGTAACTTGCTGTAAATCTAGTAAGAATAGGCGAGTAAAACAACGATTGATTCTACTAAATATCGCAATCATTTAATACTTTTATGGGAATCCACGGCTTTATATTAACGCTTTTATTTCAGAGCGCTTTAGCGATTCGCTATTACTTATCGATAAACGCTGCATTAATTAAGAAATTCTTGTAAATTTTTGGGCTTTAGACTTGAAGCCCACTGTCCATGCCCCCACTTTTTGAAACAAGCTCAACGCTTATCCTTATTATGCTACTTTTGAAAAACGGCTTTTGCAGATAAAGGTGTTGAGACATTCAAACCAAATAAATTCTTAATTTAATTAACCAACTTATTGGAGACATATTGATGAATATTCGTCCTTTACATGATCGTATTGTTGTCCGCCGCATAGAAGAAGAAACAAAAACGGCTGGTGGTATTTTATTGCCTGGTTCTGCTCAAGAAAAGCCTTCACAAGGTGAAGTGCTAGCAACTGGTAACGGTCAGATTCGTGACAATGGTGAGACTCGCGCATTAGATGTAAAAACTGGCGACAAAGTTTTGTTCGGTCAATATGCTGGTCAAACCGTGAAAGTTGACGGCGAAGAACTACTTATTATGAAAGAATCTGATGTATTGGGTGTGTTAGAAGGCTAGTCCTTTTTGAGTGTTTTTATACTCAGCGCATTTTTGACAATATCATTGAAACATTTAATTGCATTCTCATACTTATCATAGTGGAGTAATTTAACATGGCAAAAGACGTAAAATTCGGCATTGATGCCCGTAAACAAATGATGGATGGCGTGAACATCCTAGCAAATGCAGTAAAAGTTACTTTAGGCCCTAAAGGTCGTAACGTGGTTATCGATAAATCTTTTGGCGCACCAACCATTACTAAAGATGGTGTTTCGGTTGCTAAAGAAATCGAGCTTGAAAACAAATTTGAAAACATGGGCGCTCAATTAGTCCGTGAAGTCGCTAGCCGTACAAATGATGTTGCTGGTGATGGTACGACGACTGCGACCGTATTGGCTCAGTCAATCTTGCAAGAAGGCATGAAATCAGTTGCCGCTGGCATGAACCCAATGGATCTTAAGCGCGGTATTGATAAAGCCGTGCGTGCTGCTGTTGAGCAAATTCATTTGCTATCAACGCCAGCTGATGATTCAAAAGCGATTGCTCAAGTTGGTTCTATCTCTGCCAACTCAGACACCAAAATTGGTGAATTGATTGCCCAAGCGATGGAAAAAGTCGGTAAGCAAGGCGTGATTACGGTTGAAGAAGGTTCAAGCTTTGAAGATACCTTAGAAGTAGTCGAAGGTATGCAGTTTGATCGTGGTTATATCAGCCCGTACTTTGCTAATAAGCAAGACAGCTTAACGGCTGAGTTTGAAAACCCGTACATCTTGCTTGTTGATAAAAAAATCAGCAATATTCGTGAAATCGTACCATTACTTGAGCAAGTAATGCAGCAAAGCAAGCCTTTATTGATTATTGCTGAAGACGTAGAAAACGAAGCATTAGCAACCTTGGTTGTTAACAACATGCGTGGCGGCTTAAAAACTTGCGCCGTTAAAGCACCAGGTTTCGGCGATCGTCGTAAAGCCATGCTAGAAGATATCGCAACGTTAACTGGCGGTACCGTTATCTCTGAAGAGATTGGTCTGAGCCTTGAGACTGCGACCCTAGAGCAATTGGGTACTGCGAAGAAAGTCACTATCGGTAAAGAAAATACGGTAATCGTTGATGGCGCTGGTAACACCGCTGATATCGAAAATCGTGTTGAATCTATCCGTCGTCAAGTTGAAGAGTCAACGTCTGACTACGATAAAGAAAAGCTTCAAGAGCGTATGGCTAAACTGCTGGCGGCGTGCCGTT
>NZ_NEXU01000117.1:0-1002 GCF_002224105.1 Psychrobacter sp. DAB_AL32B
CTGAAGAGATTGGTTTGAGCCTGAGACTGCGACATAGAGAAATTGGGTACTGCGAAGAAAGTCACTATCGGTAAAGAAAATACGGTAATCGTTGATGGCGCTGGTAACACCGCTGATATCGAAAATCGTGTTGAATCTATCCGTCGTCAAGTTGAAGAGTCAACGTCTGACTACGATAAAGAAAAGCTTCAAGAGCGTATGGCTAAACTGGCTGGCGGCGTTGCCGTTATCAAAGTTGGCGCTGCGACTGAAACTGAAATGAAAGAGAAAAAAGATCGCGTTGATGATGCGCTACATGCCACTCGTGCAGCGGTTGAAGAAGGCGTTGTCCCTGGTGGCGGTGTAGCCTTGGTTCGTGCAATGAATGCATTGTCTGAACTACGTGGCGATAACGACGACCAAAACGCTGGTATCAATATTCTACGTCGCGCAATGGAATCACCATTACGTCAAATCGTTACTAACTCAGGCGAAGAAGCTTCAGTGGTCGTTAACGAAGTGAAAAGCGGTAGCGGTAACTATGGTTACAACGCTGCTTCTGGTGAATATGGCGATATGTTGGCTATGGGTATTCTTGATCCAGCCAAAGTAGCACGTTCAGCACTAGAAAATGCGGCATCTGTTGCAGGTCTTATGCTAACGACCGAAGTCATGATTACTGATTTACCGCAAGGTGATGATGGTATGTCTGGCATGGGCGGCGGTGGAATGGGCGGTATGGGTGGAATGGGCGGCATGATGTAATCAGTTCCTTTACCTGTATTTGCTTTAAATAATAAAAAGCCCTAACTCATTGAGTTAGGGCTTTTTTTAATATGCTTTACAATAGCTTAGTTAAACACTCTAAATTATAATGAATCTAAATACGTATTTATATAAAGAGATAATTATGCAAACCACTTTTAATGAGTTTTGTTCGAAATCTTTTGAATTCCGTGAAGCACTATTAAGAGAAACTAAGATTATTTCGACAGCTGCAGAACTTAAACACAAAGATATAGC
>NZ_NEXU01000118.1:0-29090 GCF_002224105.1 Psychrobacter sp. DAB_AL32B
ATCTATATCTAACATATAATGTTTTATATGCAACGGTACAGAAAATTGCCCACTCTATAGGTTCAAAAGAAGCTTTCGAAGTCTATCGACAAATTGAAACCTCGAAAAATACTCCAGTACACTCTTTAATAAAATTATCTATTGATTTGCAGTTCAATAAGTCGTTAAACATTCAAGAGATTTTAAAATTAAATCAAAGTTTCAGTAATAATATAGTCTGTCAGAGGTTAATGAAGCAGTTTATTATCCAACATATTTATATGTATCCAGTTGGCTTTAAAGAGAAACAACAAATTGCTCAGCTACTAAAGATTCCTTTAAAGCAGCAGAGATGGCTAGAGTTAGAGAATAAAGGTAGTAGTCTAAAATTAAAAAAAATATCTAGCTGACATATTAGTTTAACAAGATTAGATAACTAAGCTAAATAAACCCCACAACAGCGTTTAAATTTCTCACCCGACCCACAAATACATGGTTGTTTTTGGCTTACAGTCATCGCTACTGTTGGGTCAAGAAAGTACCAGCGTGCATTTTTATTAGTAGGTTTATCTGCTATTTTGACAAAAGCAGATAACTCTTGATGCGCCTGTAACCCATCAGGCGTATTAAAATAGGCTTTAAACTCAACTTGCGCATGACGCTTGCCTAACTTTGGCGTATGTCGTACGATTTCTAATCCTGCCCAATCCGTCTGTTTTGCCCACGACTCGATAGCCTCAATATCAAGCAAGGCTTGCTGAGCTGGCACGGTCGTCGCTACGATATAATCTGCCTTTACCAATACAAACGCGCTATAACGCGTGCGCATCAGGCGTTCGGCACTTTCAGCTCGAGCGCCCTCACTGTTATCCGTACCGTCCTGATAAAAGTTATCATGATATGGCTGACAGCAATTGCTATAGGTCAATGCGCTGCTAACAGGGGTAAATAGCGGATGGACTTGGCAAGGGCAGGTTTTTATAGAAGGTTGCATAAGGTACTCTACTTATCGGTTAAAGCGTATTCTTTGAATTTTTAGAGATTTTACTTTGGCTGATACAACATTTTTTCTATCATCTCGGGCAATATACCCACTTTTAATTGTGCCCACGGCGTAGGGTCTCGCAGCTGTGCCCAAAACGTCTCAAAAGGTGGGGCAAAATAGACCAATAACGCAAGGATGGCATACAGCAGCAGATACCACCATTTATCTTTATGTTGATAAAACTTCATCGCCGTACCTGATGAGCGTTTCATTTTCATATTTGATAAATTCACGCTATATAACTCATCTAATGCCAAATGCACCAGCGCGCCACCAAATAAAAACAAGCCGTAAAACCAGCTAGCCGTTAATGGCAGATGCAAAACGTCATAGCTTATATAGGTCAGACCCAGCCCCAGTATCGCCATATAGGGTACGGAGTGAAGCACGCCGCGATGCACCGTCATATTAGTAAAAATAGAGAAAACTACATAGCGCATAAAGCCATAGCCTGCCAGCCATAATGCTATCAGCGCCAATAAACTCAGCTCACTGCGCCAATGCATCACCAAACCAAAGGCAAAAATGAAAGAGATAATATTAAAGCCAAGTTTAATCGGTGTTGAGTTATCAGAATCCAAATCAGGTAGCAACCCACCGATAGTGCCGAGCGCCACGCACATCAAAAACCCAGAATCATTAATCAATCCGGCTTTATAAACCGTTAGACTCAGCGTACCACTGACCATAAAGGCGACATTTAAGTGGGTATTAAAATTTGCCATAAAGATTTGCCATAAAATATCGCTAAAGAGGGCGCTCAGAGCTGCATATCTGGCAGCAAAAAAGCGCTCTATGATACCATAGACAAGACTTACCTCTAACACAGATACTCAACATGACTGCTACTGATTTAACCGTACATACGCATTCTGCTCTTCATTTTGATAAGCCATTTTCATGTGATAGCAAACTTGATGACAGCTTTGCAAAAATCGACTGGCAAGCGCCGTGGTTGTGCCACTTAAATCAATTGAGCTATGTCAGTAAAACGATAAGCCGCCTTAGTAGCTCATGTCAGCAAGTAGATACTGCTGCCGAACATGATAATCAAGCTGATATTGCTGCGCCTGATATTATCGCCAAGGTGCTGAACACCGCGATGTTGCAGCAAAATAATAAATCACAACAGCCATCACAGACGAAGCCCACACCAAATAATCACGCACATAGGCTCAGATTTGTCTCCCAAGATGCGCTACCCGAAGGCGAAGCGTACGAAAGCTTTATCGCCACAACTGGCAATATTCCGACGCGTGATAATTTGCATGATTTATTTAATGGTAGCATTTGGCTGACCTTTCCAAAAACCAAAGCGCTGCTTAACTACTACCATATGTGTGAAATTGCTAAAAAAGGTATTAGCACGAGCCGTGGGCGCGTGCGCGATACTATTACCGTATTTGATGAAAATGGGGCAGTACTGGTAACAACAGAACCTAGCATCGGTGAAGCGCTGATAGATTTCGACTGGCAAGCAAGCTTGATAACGCCGCGAGAGTGCTGGGATAATCCACAACAGATAAGTGCAGACGACAAAAATAATGCTAAGGCAGCGGTTTATATTTTCGGTCATGCCTTGCTTGAGAAACTACTGCAGCCGCGCAAACCTTTATGCGCTCACAGTGTCATTATTTATGTCAGTGCTGAGTTCTTTAAATTAAAGCGGTCAGAGCGTATAGAATATTTGGATAATCAGCTGGCTGAGTACATGCATGATTTATTATCACGAGAGGATGTGACGCCGCGCAAACTGTCACCATTACCGATTTTGGGTGTGCCACACTTTTGGGCTGAAAACGCTAATCCTAGCTTTTATGAGGACAACCAAGTCTTTCGTAGTGGTCGCCGTCAGAAAGTATAAGCTCATAGCTTGCCAATAACCGCCTAAAGCATTGTTACGGTTACGATTGTGCCACGATTCAATAACCAATTAGCGTTAACAAGTCTAGGCTTATTTGTTATGGTTATAGCAAGTGATTGTTAACGGTGTCTATGCTATACCACTTATTCAAGCAAACTATTCTACTTTCACTAGTTTTATTCAATACTTGTTAACTAAATATCAAATTTATAATAACCAAAGAAAGCTCCCATTTAGCCACCTGTTATCAAGACGAATTTTATAATTATTCATAACAACGATAAGGAAGCGACCATGAGTGATATTTTTAATGTAAAAGATACGATTGTAGTCGATGGCAAGGAACATGCCTATTATAGCTTGCCAGCGCTAACTAAAACCTATGAGAACATCAGTAAACTGCCATTCTGTATGAAAATCGTTTTAGAAAACCTATTACGTAACGAAGATGATGGTCAGTCTGTCGGTAAAAATCATATCGAAGCCGTTGCCAATTGGGATGCTGGTGCGGAAGCGTCAAAAGAGATTGCCTTTATGCCAGCCCGTGTGGTGTTGCAAGATTTTACAGGCGTGCCTTCAGTCGTCGATTTGGCGGCCATGCGTGATGCTGTCGTTGAGCTTGGTGGCAGAGCGGAGCAAATTAATCCATTTATCCCAAGTGAATTGGTCGTCGATCACTCAGTACAAGTTGACGTCTATGGCCGCGAAGATGCGCTGGATTTGAACGAAAAAATTGAATTTAAGCGTAATAACGAGCGCTATGAGTTTTTGCATTGGGGCAAAAATGCCTTTAAAAACTTCGTCGTCGTACCACCAGCGACCGGTATTGTGCATCAGGTAAACCTCGAGTATTTAGCGCGTGTTGTGATGGCCGCTGATGTCGATGGTGAGCTAACGGCTTATCCAGATACGGTATTTGGTACCGATAGTCATACCACCATGATTAATGGTATCGGTGTCCTCGGTTGGGGCGTAGGCGGTATTGAAGCCGAAGCGGCGATGCTCGGTCAACCGTCATCGATGCTGATTCCACAAGTCGTTGGTTTTGAGCTGACGGGTAAGTTAACGGAAGGCGTCACCGCTACCGATTTAGTATTACGCGTCGTTGAGATGCTACGTGCCCATGGCGTAGTTGGCAAGTTCGTCGAGTTTTATGGCGAAGGCTTACACAGCATGCCGCTTGCGGATCGAGCCACGATTGCTAATATGGCGCCCGAGTATGGCGCAACTTGTGGTATTTTCCCTATTGACCGAATGGCGATTGATTATCTGCGCTTATCAGGTCGTGAAGAAAACCAAATCGAGCTGGTCGAAAAATATGCCAAGGCGCAAGGTTTATGGCACGATGCTGATACCCCATCTGCGACCTACTCAAGTAAGCTAGAGTTAGATTTGTCTTGTGTTCAGCCAGCGCTTGCTGGTCCTAACTTGCCACAGCAGCGCATTAACCTATCTGATATGCATGAAAAATTCGGTGAAACATTAGACAAAATGACCAAAGAACGCAAATCAGAGATTGCTGGAAAAATACGCTTTGACCAAGAAGGCGGTGAGCAAGAGCAAGCCAAGACCTTAGCGGCCAAACCCAAACCTTTCTGTGCTGAAGGCAGTACGTACTGTACGGTCAAAATTGAAGATGAAGAGTATAGATTGCGCGATGGTTCCGTTGTTATCGCCGCCATTACTTCTTGTACCAATACCTCAAACCCAGCAGTGATGATTGGCGCAGGCTTAGTCGCCAAAAAAGCGGCGGCAAAAGGTCTGACGGCTAAACCATGGGTCAAGACCTCTCTTGCTCCAGGTTCAAAAGTTGTCACTGATTACCTTGAAAAAGCTAAGCTGATGGATGAACTAGAGAAAATTGGCTTTTATCTAGTTGGTTATGGTTGTACCACTTGTATCGGTAACTCAGGCCCGCTATTAGGAGCGATTGAAGGCGCTATCGAAGAAGGTGATCTGGTTGCCGCTGCGGTATTGTCAGGTAACCGCAACTTTGAAGGTCGTATTCACTCGCACGTCAAGGCAAGCTATTTAGCGTCACCACCATTGGTCGTCGCTTATGCACTGGCAGGTACCGTCGATATTGATCTAACCACGCATCCGTTAGGGCAAGATCAAGAAGGCAACGATGTTTTCTTAAAAGATATCTGGCCAACGTCGGATGAGATCAATGAGTTGATCGCTAATAATATCGATGCTGATATGTTCCGCAAAAACTACGGCGAAGTGTTTAAGGGTAGTGAAGCATGGAATGCTATTAGTTCAGCTGATAGCCAGCTATATCCATGGAGCGAAGAATCTACTTATATCAAAAACCCACCGTTCTTTGATGGGATGACCATGGAGCCAGAAGGTATCCTCGATATCGAAGGCGCGCGTATCTTAGGTTTATTCGGTGACTCAATCACCACTGATCATATCTCACCAGCCGGCAACATCGATCCAGATTCGCCTGCTGGCAAATATTTGCAAGAGCGCGGCGTGATGCAAGCCGATTTCAACAGTTATGGCTCACGACGTGGTAACGATGCGGTGATGACTCGCGGTACCTTTGCCAATATCCGTATCAAAAATACCATGATGGCTGGCAAAGAGGGCGGCTATACCTATTACTTTAATGGAGATAGTGCCACCCTACAAGATGGCGAAGAAATGGCCATCTATGATGCCGCAATGAAGTATAAAGAAGACAAGCGCCCGCTCGTGGTACTGGGTGGTGCAGAATATGGCTCTGGCTCTAGCCGTGACTGGGCAGCGAAGGGTACTATTTTACTTGGCGTAAAAGCGGTATTGACCAGCTCATTTGAGCGTATTCACCGCTCAAACTTAGTTGGTATGGGTGTGTTGCCATTGACCTTTAAAAATGGCGAGAATGCAGAAACATACAAACTAGACGGTTCTGAAGTACTGAGCATCACTGGTTTAGATAACGGCGAAAGCAAAACAGCAAAAGTCACTGCGACACGCGCCGATGGCTCGACTGAGAGCTTTGATGTTAATGTCATGCTACAGACACCAAAAGAGCGCGAATACGTGCGTCATGGCGGCGTATTGCACTATGTACTACGTCAATTGGCAGCTGAGAGTAAAGACGCTGCGTAATAGCTTGTTATTAATATGACAGAAAGCCTAATCCCTATTCTTTACTGGGATTGGGCTTTTTTATTAGGTGAAGAAAGGGGAAACAAGTATTTGAATTTTTATTTTCATTGGTTATCTGAAATTCTCATTCCAGCTCTCCTTAAATATTTTATTTAGGAATTGTTTTTTATCGATGCTACCGTCATTTTTCAAGCAAGTCTTATCGACAAAAAGATAATTCGTCCAGCTGATATTAGGAGATAGTTCATTGATTTCATTTACGATATCAACTTCACTAATTTCAGAAAAATCTCTGATAATAAGCCTTTCAGCCAGCTCTAAAAGGCGACTCTTTGTTTTATACTCTTGTGAATTCGGATACTCAGAAATTTTATCAAAAAATTTCTCATAATTGATACTCAAGTCTTCGTTTACATATTCCTCACTCCAGAATATATAATCACTCCAAAAAGGGTCGGGAGACAGTTTGTTTAGTTCAAGGTTTATTTCCATTTGCCTTGATTCTGAGCATGTGGCGTTAAGTAACTCTTCAAGTAATAATGTGATTTTTTTCTTAGCATCATCATCCATTATTGTTTTTCCTATTACCTAAAGTTATAAGGTTAGTATAAGACAAGTCAGCTTCAGCACAACTTACTGCTTTCGTATCTGTAATTCAATCTCAGGTTTGTTATATCCTTGAATCAATTCGCCATTAAATAGCATCAATGGTACCCCGCCACCGCCTAGACTTTCGTACTGTCTAAATCCTTCAGCAGAGCGTTCAATATCGTATTCGCAGTAGTCGACATTGTTTGAGGCTAGCAATTGTCTTGTCTGCTCGCAGTAGCCACACCAGACGGCACCGTATAAAACAATATCGTTTTTTTCAGAGGCGTCACAGGCGACAGAGTCTGGAGTTACGGTACTTGCGTTGATGAGATACACACAACCAATCAATACAATAACACTGAGGACACCTGAAAATATTTTCACAAAACTCATAGAACTACCTATTTATTTCTATTTTTAAGCTGATTCATTGGCAATGAGTATAGTGGGGTTAAAACATGAAGTCTAATCGCTGCTCAAAAAGAATAGAGTGAAGTGAGTTATATACAAGCTTAGCTCAAGCAAGGAAACATTAAGCCTTTTCAGTCAATAACTTAATACCTAAGCCAATAAACACCACACCGCTTATCTTATTTAAAACAACTTCTATAGTAGGATTTTTACGCAAGTTTTCACTGAATTTTGACGCTAACAATGCCAAACACAAGCACCATATAAAACCGGTTGTGGCAAAGCTTAATCCTAATAATAAAAACGACAGCATACTATTGGCATAACTGGGGTCGATAAACTGCGGGAAGAATGCGAGGAAGAATAAGGCAACTTTTGGATTGAAAGTATTGGTGATAACTCCTTGCTCATATATCTTCCATCTATCTAACGGTCGAGCAGTTGCCATCTCTTCCTCATTAGGTAAATTACTGGCAAGTAAAGGCGCTTGTTTATTCATTAGCATTTTGATACCCAAATAGCATAAATAGCTCGCACCAATATACTTCACTAGCGTAAATGCAAGTGGCGAGCTGGCTAATAGGACGGACAGCCCAAACGCAGCCAATAAAGTATGGACTAAAATCCCTGAGGTAATACCTAACACCGAATAGAACCCAGCAGTTTGTCCTTGGGACATACTACGAGTGATGATATACATACTATCGGTGCCAGGGGTTACGTTTAACAAAATAGCAGCCATGATAAACCCTAGATAATTTTCAATACCGAACATAGCCAATACTTCCTTGTGATAGCAGTGAAGCTCGATATTTTATAGAGCGCCTTTATATTGCATTCTATCAATATTTCTAACGGTTTATATAGCTTTGCTAGCACTTTACAGAAACGACAGACATAAAAAATCCCAGTCACCGTATGATGACTGGGATTTTTTATTGTTCGCTTATTAGTCTAATCTAATACTTAAAGGTGCTAAGTAAAAGTGCTAATAAGTGACGCCGAATAGTGGCGTCCCCAGGGGGATTCGAACCCCCGTTACCGCCGTGAAAGGGCGGTGTCCTAGGCCTCTAGACGATGGGGACGCATAGAGTGTTATAACCAAGCGGTTACAACGGTACTTCACAATATCAGAGAGCTTATCTATTAATAATAGAGCAAGCTGTGCCTAGGTGCTGATATCGTCCTACTAGCGAGTACTTATGTTAAAGTTTCAGTGAACTGAGCTTTGCAATAAATAGTATGGTGGAGCTAAACGGAGTCGAACCGTTGACCCCTTGCATGCCATGCAAGTGCTCTACCAACTGAGCTATAGCCCCTCGCTAAGAGTGTGCGTATTTTATGTAAGTGCAGCAGTCTTGTCAACCGCTATTTTAAAAATAATGCATAAATATGCGAAAAAGTGTGATTAAAGCTGTTTTAGCTACTTAACAAGCCCAAATTAGCGTGGGTTTTGCTTAATAGCAATCTCTTTAATGGCTTTATCGGTAAAGAATTCTTCTTCTGTACCATCTGAAAAAATAACTGCACCACATTCTGTGGGGATATATTGCCCACCTTTTTGTTGTACTGTACTGATACCTTTAAAGCCAACGATATCAGATTCCCTTAATCGATCTACATTATGATTGGTATAATTGCAATAAGCGCTATATATCCACTTTAAGTCTTCGAAGTCTTGACCGGTAGTTAAAGTTAGCTTGGCGTCGTATAGCTCTTTTACGATTGCATCATAGTATCTTTGCGCTTCTTTTAATGTGTTAAAGACATAGTCTTTGCTTTCTATCGTGACGGTTTTGGCTGCCATATTTATTTCCAATTTAGATGCTAAATAAAGAATCATTATTCGTATTCAAATAATGAGAGTAACGTAAAGAGGGGTCAGTAATAGCCTGACCCCTCTTTTTTATGCACTAATAATGTTATGAATCAACAATGTTATTAACAAACAACTAAAAAACTATTCCGCTGCCAAAAAATCAGGTAATTCAGCTGCTTGTTTCTCAAGCTTCTTAAGCTTCTTTTTACCCAAGCCGCCTAATACATCAATTGCATGACGTAAACGTATTAGCGTCATATCAGCGCCGATAATCGCCATAGAGTTCATGACTGGCGTCGATGAGGTACTACCCGCAATCGCGACAAAGAACGGTGCCATAAAGTCACGCATTTTAATATCGAGATGGGCAGCAAGACCTTTTAGGGTGGCGTAGATGTTTTCTTCCGACCACGTTGGTAAGGTTTCTAGCTGCCAAAGCGCCAGTTGTAGCATTTCTACAATTTGCTCAGCCGTTAGTGATTTATGGGTAAAGCTCTCAGCGTTGATATCAGGTAGATTTTGGAAATAAAAGCCACTCCAATTAACCGCATCAGACAGCAATTCGATACGAGGCTGAATAGCGGCGGCGATGGCGGTTAATTTATCGCTGTTACTGGCCCAAGCAAGAATTTTGTTTTTTAGCTCTTCAGGGGTTAGCGCACGTAGCCATTCTGCGTTCAGCCAGTTAAGCTTTTCGATATCGAAAATAGGACCGCCAAGTGAGACGCGCTGAATATCAAAGCTGGCAATCATCTCATCCAAGGTAAACTTTTCAGCTTCGTCAGGCATTGAGTAGCCCATACGTCCAAGGTAATTTAGCAGCGCTTCAGGTAGCACGCCAGCATCACGATAGTAGGTGATAGAAGTAGGGTTTTTACGCTTCGACAGTTTTGATTTATCTGGGTTACGCAGTAATGGCATATGGCAAAGTACGGGCATCTCCCAACCAAAATACTCATAAAGTAGCTGATGTTTCGGAGCAGAGTTCAACCACTCTTCACCGCGTAATACATGGCTGATGCCCATTAAGTGATCATCGACGACGTTGGCTAAATGATAAGTCGGCATACCGTCGGTTTTTAGCAGCACCTGCATGTCTACTTGTGTCCAAGGAATCTCAACCGTACCACGCAACATATCCTGTACCTGACAAACGCCTTCGGTTGGTACGCGCATACGAATAACGTGCGGCTTGCCATCATTTACCAATTGCTCAGTTTTCTCTGGCGCTAAATGGGCGCAGCGACCATCATAACGAGGGGTTTCGCCATTGGCCATTTGCTCAGCGCGCATGGTATCTAATTCTTCGCTAGTACAAAAACAACGAAACGCATGATTGCTATCTATTAGCTGCTCAGCGTGTTTTTTGTAAATATCACTACGTTCGCTCTGACGATAAGGCGCGTGCGGTCCACCGATGTCTGGACCTTCTGCCCAATCAAGACCGACCCAACGTAGCGCATCCAAAATCATTTTTTCAGACTGCTCGGTTGAGCGCGTTTGATCGGTATCTTCGATACGTAAAATAAATTCGCCGCCATGGGCTTTAGCAAAGGCTAAGTTAAATAAGGCGATATAAGCGGTGCCAACGTGCGGAAAACCGGTCGGTGAAGGCGCGATACGAGTACGAACAGGACGACTGCTGGTTGCAACACTTTGATTATGGCTGGAGGTTTGCATCATAGAAATCTCAGAATGTGGTTGTCAGGGGAAATGACCATTAAAATATGAATGAAAATACGACTGAAACAATAGCGGTCAAAGTAGAAAAATAGCGTAAAATATAGCGCTAGTATAACAGAGCGCGGGAATATTTTTAACGAAATACCCCTCTAGCGCTTGACTACCCGTGTATCCTTGCGATAATAATGTCAAGTAAGTCATAACTTGTTTATTTTCATCTGATTTTTTACTATTACCGGTCAAAATGACCGTCATTTACTGAGTTGTTTGTGTCCATATCGCATAGTAAGCCAAAAAATACGCCAAATTCTAAAGAAAATGCCTCTTCAGCTACTGATAACTCTGAGTCAGCGGTTCATTCGTCTGTTGCCGAAAATGTGTCTGTTGATCAGCTTGCTCAAGAGTCTGTATCACCTCAAGCTACCTCTGATGAATTAAGTTTTGTCCATGATGCGGTGCTACTGCAAGAAACAGTCGCTGCTGTTTTGGGCGTCAAATCGCTACCAAAGCAAACAGGCAGTGATGAACAAAGCAATGAAAGCCAAAATAGCTTAAAAATGAGTGGCATTTACGTCGATGCGACCTTTGGGCGTGGTGGTCATAGCCGCTTGCTATTAAGCCAACTAGCCGATGATGCAACCTTAATTGTCTTTGACAAGGATCCGACAGCGATTGCCGTTGCTCGCGAATTAGCAACTACTGATAGCCGCGTAAAAGTAGTGCATGATAGCTTTGCGACATTGACGGACAGTTTAGCGGCAATGGGCATCACCCAAGTTGATGGTTTGATGGCAGATTTGGGTATTTCATCACCGCAAATTGACGATGGTAGTCGTGGTTTTAGCTTTATGCGCGATGGTGCGGTTGATATGCGCATGGATACCAGTCGCGGGCAGTCGGTTGCCCAGTGGCTTGAGACAGTTGATGATGAAACCTTAGCCAATGTGCTTTATGATTTTGGTGAAGAGCGCCATAGCCGCCGTATTGCGCGCGCTATTAAGCAGATGGACAGTTACGACTCTACTTTGGCGTTGGCTGAAGTAATCAAGGTTGCGCATCCAAAATGGCAAAAAGGCAAACATCCAGCGACACAAAGCTTTCAAGCTATGCGAATTTTTATTAACAACGAGCTTGGTGATGTTGATGAATTTTTAGCACAAAGTATTCCTGTTTTAAAAGCAGGTGGACAGCTGGCAGTGATTAGCTTCCACTCGTTAGAGGATCGCCGTATTAAGCAGTTTTTGCAGCGTCATAGTAAAGGGCAATATCCAGAAGATGAGAATTTGCCGATGCCGCCTAACCGCCCTCGTTACTTTAGTAAGCCGAAACGTGTCGGTCCAAGTAAAGCGGAAATAAGCCATAACCCACGCTCGCGTAGTGCATGGTTACGCATGGCAACTCGTACAGATATTGACTATGTGACAGATATTCAATCGTAAAAACCCTTATTAAATTATGTGGTTTAAATATGACTGAATGTCTTAATGATTACGCGGCTGTTAAAAAGCTGTAAGCATTATCTGCTAGGCTCGGCAGTTGCTTTGGTTCTGATTTTATCGCTTGGTTTTACTTTTATTGTTTTACTTTTATTGATGGTGCTGATGAGTGCTGAGGTTTATATAACTCACAACAGAACTCATAACCAGTTATCGCTTCTTATATGTTGTAGTTCACTTTTTTGAGATGGTCATGGCAATATCTGACAAACCTGCAAGCCGCCGCGCCGCCACGCCACCCAATGCCGATGTTGGCGAGCTATTTGTGCGTAAATTTAAGTTATCAAATATTTATGTGGCCATATTAATATTGTTAGCGGCTGCTATTGTATGGAGTGGTATTAAAACGGCCGAAGGCGTTCAGCAATATCATCAGGATTATAAGACCTTGCAAGACATGAAAAAACAAGAGCGCAAGCTACAAGTTGAACATCAGCGCTTGCTTATTGAGCAGCAGACTTTTAGTGCGACGCCGCAAATTGCCAGTCGTGCGGTTGCTGAGTTGGGTATGTTTTCACCAACCCTCACAGACAAGCTGATTATCCAGCCGGGTGCTGCAACCGCTGTTGCACTGGTTGACCCTGATGCCAGTACCTCAGACGTCGTAGCAGCCAATGATTCAGATATTATCGAAACTGATGTTGCCAATGATACGGCTAATGATACTGCTAATGGTGCGGCGAGTGATGCAGCCGTTGAGGTTTCTGCGACCGATTCTGAGCTAGCGGAGGCAGGACAATGAGTGATAAAAAGCCCAACGCCAATACTGCTAAAACCGCTGCAAAGAATGCCAGCAAAAAGTCAGCCAGCGGCAAGGTTACTAAGCCGCTACGCCGTGCTAGTGCTGCAAAGTCTGGGCAAACGAGCAGTAAACCTGATAATAAATCATCCGACAGTCGCAAAGCCAAGCTGTTTGGTCGCTTAAAAAATAATGAAGAGCAGGGTGCTTATACCAGTGTCAAAAACCTAAAAAGTAAAAGAACAATTTTGGGTAAAGCGTCTGGCGCATCCTCACGCGGCGGCGTTGAGCAGGATAAAAACCGCTTTCGTCTGATTTGGGCAATAGCGCTTATTATTTTAGTAGCGCTCATCGGTCGTGCTTACTATATTCAAGTTCTCAACACTCAGTTTTATCAAGATAAGGGCAATGAGCTTATCACCAGTGTGCGCACGCAAAGCTCCTATCGCGGCATGATTACGGATCGCAACGATCTGCCATTAGCCGTTAGTGCGCCACTGGCGACGGTATCTTTTAGCCCGCATGATTATGCCCGCGAGTATTATGAGCTTAAGCGCATTATTATTACCAATCCTGAGAGTCCGCAGCTCATCGCACGTATGCAGAAGCGCTTGGATAATATGGATTTGACCACCCTAGCTGCTGCTGCCAATATTTCAGTTACTGAGCTAAAAAAAGTCACTGCTATCGACGATAGTATCGATGTGACTGATGAAGTAGCGGTCAAAGCGGCGCTGCCATCGGGTGCAGGCTCGCATTATTTGCCACTATTGAATAAAGTGACGCCGGAGATTGCCCAAAGTGTCAGCTCGCTTGATTTTCCTGGTGTCAATGAGAAAAACTTCTTTCAGCGTTATTATCCGCAGCCGCAACCCAATTCTCAATTGCTGGGTTTTATGGGGCAAAATGCCAACGATCCTGAAGGTGGTTACGAGGGGCGTGCTGGTATCGAACGTCAGTATGAAAAAGAGCTGGCGGGCGATGATGGTAAAGTTTTGGTACTTAAAGATGCCAAACAAAACAGTCTTAAAGAAATTAAACAGATTGAGCCAGAAGTGCCGGGCAAAGATGTGAAGTTGACCATTGATTCACGTCTACAATATTTGCTTTATAAGGAGCTTGAAAAGGCGGGGCGTTTGCAAAAAGCGCGCTGGTCAACGGGTATGGTGGTCGATGTACAAACCGGTGAAGTACTGGCGCTATCGACATGGCCGTCATTTAACTCCAATAACCTGAATGAGATGACCGGTGAAAATCAGCGTAACCGTGCGCTCCTTGATGTCTTTGAACCCGGTTCAGTCATGAAGCCATTTACCGTGGCTGCGGCTTTAGATTCAGGGAAATATACGGCCACCACCTTGATCGATACCAATCCTGGCTCTATCCGTGTCCGTGGTTATACGATTCGTGACCATAACAATCTCGGGCGGATCACGATGGCAACGCTACTACAGAAATCGAGTAACGTCGCCTCGACCAAGATTGCTTTGTCTCTACCGCCTGATGGCATTACCAATATGCAAAAACAGTTTGGCTTTGGGACAAAAACACCGCTGCAGTTCCCAGGTGAAGGTAGTGGGCTGGTGGTCACACCAAAAGAAAAAGAAACCTCAAGACGTGCAACAGTCAGTTATGGCTATGGTATACAAGTGACGCTGGCACAGGTAGCGCAAGCTTACTCAGCGCTGGCGGCAGGTGGCGTGATGCATCCGCTAACGTTGACTAAAAATGACAAAGCGCAGCCAAGTAAACGTATTATGGCGCACGAACAGGCAATGGCCATCGTCCAGATGATGGAAAGTGTCACTGAGAATGGTGGTACTGCTAAAGGTGCGGCCATTGATGGCTATCGCGTTGCCGGTAAAACAGGTACTTCACGCCGTATCAATCCGAAGGGTGGTTATTATACCGATCAGTATCGTAACGTCTTTGCTGGTATGGCGCCAGCGTCGAATCCACGGCTAGTCGGTGTTATGTTAATCGAAGACCCACGCGGGCAGATTTATGCCGGTTTAACAGTGGCACCCGTCTTTCATAATGTCATGAAAGAGGCGCTGCGTTTATATAATGTGCCTTTGGATAAACCGTTAAAAACCGAAGCTCAGTAGTCGTAGCGGTCTTTTTTTAATGTTCAGTTTTTAACTATTTGATTTGTTTTAACCGTTTAGGATTTGCCAATGACCATGTCACCCTCATCGCCAAGCAGCGTTACTGTCACCTTGCAGCAGCTGATTGAAGCCAGCGGCAGTAATAATCGCAGCTTACAGCAAGCATTAACCGCGATGTTAAAGGCATCTATGCATAGTTCATCGAATCAAATGGCTTCGGTTGTCAACATTCCATTCCAGCAGTTTCGTTTAGACAGCCGTCAGCTAACCAGCAATGACGTGTTTGTATTATTAAAAAGCCAAATCGCAAATTGTCAAAAAAGTCGTGACTATCTTTATCAAGCCGCTAACAATGCGGCTTTTATCCTATCAGAAATTGATCCTATCGCTTTGCTTACTAAGGCCAATGTGCCGCCTCATGCCAATATTATACTGACGACTGAGCAATCGCAGCCTTCAGCCAAGCAGCAATTAGCATCGCTGTCTTGCCCCGTATTATATGTGCCCAATATTCGTGATTTTTTAGGTAGTCTGATCCAAGCACGTTTGCAGTATCAGCAACCAGTAAAACTACCTGCGGTGATAGCCGTGACAGGCACTAATGGCAAAACGACCATCAGTCAATTGGTGGCGCAACTCACCCAGCTAACCGGTATGAGCAGTGCCGTTATGGGTACGGCGGGTAATGGTAAGCTTGGCGCCTTGGTTCAGGCCAGTCATACCACGGGTGACGCATTAGCCGTACAGCAGTTTTTGTATCAAATGGGCAGCGAAAGTGCTGAGCTACTGGCATTAGAAGCCAGCTCTCATGGTTTGGATCAGCAGCGTTTACAAGGCATGCCAGTGTCGGTGGCGATTTATACCAACTTGAGCCGTGATCATTTAGATTATCACGCTGACATGGCAGAATATGCAGCGGCCAAAGCCAAACTATTTGATAAAGCACACTTTCCAGAGTTGACCCATGCCATTATCAATATAGATGACGAGTATGCGCAGATGATGCTTGATACGGCGCACGCCAGTAATTTGACAGTGTGGACATATAGCTTAGAGCCATCAAAAACGGCTACCTTTGTCGCTGCTGATATCAAGCCAAGTTTACAAGGTGTCGAGATTAGCCTGCGTACAGATTTCGATGATGGGAAAGTTAATAGTTTAGATATCGTCAGTCCATTACTCGGACGTTTTAACGTGGCGAATTTGCTGGCGGCGATTGCCGCTTCAGTGGCACTTGGTGCTAATACGGATAACGATATTGGTGTTGATAATGATATTAACGACAACATTGAGCGCATTACCGCAGTTGTCCCACAACTGCAAGGCGCTATTGGGCGTATGCAGCGCGTACCGTCTAATGATGGCTGTTTTATCGTTGATTATGCCCATACGCCTGATGCCTTAAGTCAGGTATTGACCAGTCTAAAAACCCATTGTAAAGGTCAGTTATGGGCAGTGTTTGGCTGTGGCGGTGACCGTGATACAGGCAAGCGCCCATTGATGGCGCAAGCAGGGCTGGTAGGCGCGGATAAAGTCATATTGACAGCGGACAATCCACGTACTGAAGACCCCAACGCGATTTTGCAAGATATGCAAGCAGGGATGAGCACTGAGCAATATCAGCGCACCCATATTGAGCCTGCGCGCCAAACAGCGATTGAATATGCGGTCAGTCAAGCAGCTGCTGATGATATCGTGGTTATCGCTGGCAAAGGTCATGAGACTTATCAAGAAATTAATAACGTCCGTTATGATTTTGATGATAGCGTGATTTTGCATAACGCTTTGGCGCAGGCTGGACGAATATAAGTCATAGCTATTGCGAACAGTTTTTTAATTTCTCCAAATAATTTTAATATTTAACGATAAAAATAAGTAATCATCATATAAGGTAATCACTATGACAGCCGACAACGATAACACCATTCAGTCGCAAGGGCTGTATGTTTGGCAAGTCGAGAATTTGCTCGCGGCGACAGCGGCACTTGATGGGCATTGGCAGCCAGATACAGGGCAAGCAGAATCCAGTAATACTATTGCAGACACGAACAAGCAAGTGACAAGCATTCGTATCGCCACTGATACCCGTACAATAAAAACTGGTGATATCTTTTTAGCCCTGAGCGGTGATAATTTTGATGGTCACGATTATATTGAGTTGGCCGCATCACAAGGTGCGGTAGCGGCAATCGTCTCTCGTCCCATCTCTACTAATATCCCACAGCTAATCGTTAGTGATACCCGTTTAGCGTTAGGGCAATTGGCCGCTTATCGTCGTCAGCAGCATAAAGACTTAACGGTCATTGCCATTACAGGCTCAAGTGGTAAAACTACCTGTAAAGAGATGCTGGGTAGTATCTTTGGTAGATTGGCACCGACATTGATTACGCGTGGCAACCTAAATAATGACTTGGGTGTACCGATGATGCTACTTGAGCTATCGGATCATCATCGCTATGCCATCTTGGAATTGGGCGCCAATCATATTGGTGAGATTGCTTATACAGCTGAAATTGTCCAACCTGATGTGGCTTGTATCCTAAACATTGGCACCGCGCATTTGGGTGAATTTGGTAGTCGTGACGGTATTTGTCAAACTAAAGCAGAGATTTATCATACCTTGAATGATAGCCAATTTGCGATTGTGCCTGATAAAGACGACTTTACTAATCAGTTACGCCGTATTGCGGAAACGCATACCTCACATGTGATTGGTTTTGGTAATACTGACGTCAGCGCCAGCCATTTAGATGTTGAGCCTGAACGCAGTGAGTTTAAATTACATATTGGCAACCAAGTTCACGATATCAATCTGCCATTAGCGGGAGAGCATAACGTCAATAACGCCTTGGCGGCTGCTGCTTGTGCGCATGCGTTAAATATTGACATTAATGACATTGTCATCGGGCTTGAAAACGCCCGTCCTGCTAAAGGACGCTTGAATAGTCAGCTGCTTGGCATGCATCGCTTGATTGATGACACCTATAATGCCAATCCCCATTCGGTACGTGCGGCTGCTAAAGTATTGGCGGCGCAAACTGGCACGCAAGTGATGGTGTTAGGCGATATTGCTGAGCTGGGCGAGGCGGCAGTTAGCGAACACCAAAGCTTGGGTCGGACTATCGCTACCACGGGTATCAATGTACTGCTTTGTGTGGGTGAGTATGCACCTTATACCGTAGCAGGTGCGCAAGAAATTTCTGATATCAGTGCTCATGCGTTTAATGACAAAGACAGTTTATTACAGTATTTACAGCCGTATTTACAAGCGCAACAGGCTCAGCCTTGTACTGTGTTGTTCAAAGGCTCTCGTTCCATGGAAATGGAAACACTTATCAATGCGCTAGTAGAGGAGTAGGCGGTGTTAGTTTGGTTGTTTGGCTGGCTTGGTCAGTATTATACCCCGTTTTCTGCGGTTTCTTCTTTGACGCTGCGCGCGTTGCTGGCGGTCATTACCGCCCTTGCCTTTAGTATGATTTTTGGTAGTCGCGTCATTCGGCGCTTGAAAGCGCTAAAGTATGGTCAGGCGATTCGTAATGATGGTCCGCAATCGCATTTGCTCAAAACTGGCACCCCGACCATGGGTGGGGTGCTGATTTTAAGTGCGATTGGAGTGTCGACCTTACTCTGGGCACGTTTGAATAATCCTTATGTTTGGATTTTGCTCATCGTGATGATTATTTTTGGCGCGGTAGGCTGGGCGGATGATTGGCTCAAAATTAAATATAAAAACCCCAAAGGCTTAATCGCTCGCAAAAAATACTTTTGGCTATCCATGGGCGCATTATTCGTCGGTATTTCTTTATATTATATCGCGACGTTACAGCCGGATATCGCTACGACTCGCGAAATGCAAGATTTACTAATACCTATCTTTAAAGATTGGATGATTCCATTTTCAGCCGTACCGTTTGGAATTGGTTTTATTATCTTTACCTATTTTGTGATTAATGGTGCCTCTAACGCCGTCAACTTGACCGATGGCTTGGATGGCTTGGCTATTTTACCGGTGGTCTTAGTTGCGGCAGGTTTAGGCGCTATGGCATATGTCTCTGGTGACGTACGCTTTGCTGATTACTTGCATGTGCCTTATATTGCCTATAACTCTGAGGTGATTATTGTCTGTGGGGCGATGATTGGCGCAGGGCTTGGCTTCTTATGGTTCAATGCTCATCCAGCGCAAGTATTTATGGGTGATGTGGGTGCGCTGTCACTGGGCGCGATGCTCGGTACGATTGCTGTCATGACCCGTCAAGAAATCGCTTTTGCGATTATGGGTGGACTCTTTGTCGCTGAAGCACTGTCGGTAATAGTACAAGTGGGTTCGTATAAGTTACGCAAAAAACGTGTCTTTCGTATGGCACCGCTGCATCATCACTTTGAAGAGATTGGCTGGAAAGAAACCCAAGTGGTCGCAAGGTTTTGGATTATCGCCATCATCCTTGTTATCCTTGGATTGATGACGTTAAAGCTGCGTTAAGACAGCATGACTCTTATTAATGATAGACAGTTCAACATAAAAAAGATGCATTTAAAATAGCGTTCTGCTGGTATAAATCTTCCTCGCCTGCTGTACGCTGAGCGTTCCAAAGGCTTCGAAAAATTCATCCCAGCAGCACTGTTTTATTTTTAAAGTGAATTGACGGTATGTTATTAAAAAAGCCATCTCAAATTTATTGAGATGGCTTTTTTGTTTCCTATGTTATCTTATCTTTTCTCATGCCTTTTATTACTTACTGAGCATGAACTTTGATAAAATGTCAGCCATATTGTTATGACTTTGAGATGCTTGTGTCCTTATTTATTTGTCCCCTTTGTCAGTCACCACTACAGCCCGCAATAGATACATGGCGCTGTGATGGTAGCTTGCACCCGAAGCAAACAACTCATCCATTTGATGTGGCGCGTCAAGGTTATGTCAACCTGCTGCCTGTCCAACAAAAAAAGTCTAAAGCCCCCGGTGACAGCCAAGCGTCCATCGAGGCGCGAAAGCGCTTTTTAAATGCAGGGCATTATCAGCCATTACAGGCGCTTATTTGTCAAAAAATGACGGAGTTACTGGCGCAAAATGAGTCAGCCACTAAGCCAATAGCTAAGCAAGATAAAGAGCTTGTCCATTGGTTAGATATTGGTTGCGGGGAAGGCTATTATACGCAGGCAATGGCACAAACTGGCATGGATATCCTCCTTGCTGCAGACATTAGTAAACCTGCTGTGCTAGAGCTTGCCAAAGCCAGCAAAGCAGCAGCTCGTCTTTGGTCTCAGCAAAATAATCATGATGGCTTTAAAATAGCTGACGGCTCTAAAACAGCAGCGATTTATCCAATAGTAACCAGCGCCGCCAATTTACCATTACGCGCGCATAGTGTGACGGGGATTAGCAGTATTTTTAGTCCTATCTTGCCAAAAGCATTTAATGAAGTGTTAAGCGATGAGGGTTATTTAATCATTGCTAAGCCAGATGTTGGGCACTTAGCGACGATGCGTGACGCTTTATTTGATGACGTCCGTGAGCATGATTCTGATAAGTTTTTGCAGGAATTAGCCCCATATTTTACGCTGATAAATACTTGTCGCGTCAGTACTGAACTGACATTATCAGAGGATGATTTAGCTGACTTACTGACCATGACGCCTTATGCATACCGTGCGCGTAGTGAAAAAAGACAAGCGCTATTAGCAAAAGTTGCGACACAATCATTCGTAACCGAAGCAAAATTTATCGTCTATATTTTACAAAAAAAGTAGTGTCATAAGACTAATCTTACATTTGATTCACTTTTAAAAGAATACAGCACTGCTGGGATTAATTATTCGCAGCCTCTGTCTGCATAGGCACAGCAAGCAAGAAAAATGAATCCCAGTAGTGCGTTATAATATTGTGTTTCTGTTATTTACGACTGACTACATTAAGTTGTAACTTATCAAACATGGTTTATAAAACTGGCCCCATTGTGGCAATGACGTTATTCCAAATCCTATAAGACAGCGGCCAGTTTTTGACTTCCTCACGTGTGACTTCATCTGAGTCAGCGATATACTGATACTGGCGCTGCATAATGTCAGCCGTGAGCGCGGTATCGCTAAAAACAATATTGTTTTCATAGTTCAAATCAAAGCTACGCAAATCTAAATTGGTCGAGCCAATCAAACTGACTTCACCATCGACCGTGAGGGTCTTTGCGTGTAGTAATCCTGGCTTATACTCATAAATTTTTACTCCAGCTTCAAGTAATTGCCAATAATAACTATGACTGGTCGCGGCGACGATAAAGGAGTCGTTGTTTTGAGGAAAAATCATCGTGACATCAACCCCGCGATAGGCGGTTGCGCATAAGATACTAACTAGGGAGTAATCCGGTACAAAATAGGGCGTAGAGATAATCAGTGTGTGCTGCGCTTGACTAATCAATGTACCCAAAAACTGCGGCGTGGTGCCGTGGCGCTGGGTCGGACCATCTGAAAAAACTTGGGCAGGAAAGCCATTAAGCTTTGGTGTGCTATCGTAAAAAAAGCTATCGAGTGGGGTATCGGGATTTTCAATCAGCCAGTCACTGGCAAACAGCATCTGATTTTGCCCAACGATGGGTCCTTCGATGCGCAGCATAATATCGACCCACGGCGCATATTTTGGTTTTACGCGAAACTCAGGATCGGCACAATTACGACTACCGGAGTAGCCAATATTGCCATCAATCACGGTAATCTTGCGGTGATTACGCAAGTCAATACGACTAAAAAATAATACTTTAAAAATATTCTTAATCGGTAGTGCCACACTGACTTGTACGCCAGCGTCTATCATTTCCTGCCATATCTTTGAGCCTACCATCTTACGTGAACCCATGCCATCGACCATCGCGCGACACGTGACGCCACGCTTTGTAGCTCGGATAAGTGCTTGAGCCGTATCAATCCCCATGCCATCGACGAGCCAAATATAATACAGCACGTGAATATGATCGGTCGCTGCGTCAAAATCGGCAATCATGCGTCTGCGGGTCTCAGTAGCATCCGCCATTAGCTCAGCGCTATTACCTACGGTAGTCTGAAAGCCTGTAGCTTTTGCAGAGTAGGCAAAAGCCGCTTGATACTCAGGCTTCACCACCTTTGCTAATATTATCTCGCTACCCAGAACGGCTGGGTTATGAGCATTTAACCTATCAATAATTTTTTTACGTTTTTGCGTAAAGTCACGACCCAAATGCACTTCACCGAACATCCAGTAAATCAGCACGCCAAAATAAGGCAAAACGAATAAGACGACAATCCACGCCAATCTCGCAGGCGAGGTCAAATCATGACGAGATAAGACCCGTAAAGAAATCAGTACCAGCAGGATAAAATGTAGGGTCAATAAGATATCTAATATCACAACGCCGTCCTTTATTATTATTTTAAAATCAAATGTGCCTTATTGGTAATGCTGGCTTATTCTGAACTAAGCATTTTCATCAATAAAATATCAGATGTCTGATATATGACAGAAAAAACAGGCATTCAGTATTCTCCTAATAGCCAACCGCTGACAAAGGCAAAATACTCTCGAAACCAAGCGTTATAGCGAATTGATAATGGAGTAGGGCTGGCGAGCATGATAGGCTGCTGATAGCCTTGGCGACGAGCAATGGCTGCGGCGCGAATGGTATGAAAATCACTGGTCACGATAGCAATGGGCGCCGTCATAGAAACGTCTTTTGCTGCTAATAGCGCTTGGCTATAAATAAGATTCTCTGCTGTACTAGTGCTTTTGCCTTCTTGCAAAATATGCTCGAATGCAATGTTATAAGTCTCATGCAAATAGGTTGCCATAATATTGGCTTCACTACGTGTCTGTCCAAAACCAACGCCACCACTGGTAATGACTAACGCATTTTTTTGTGAGTCGATAAGCGGCGCAGCGGTATCTAAGCGCTTAGCAAGTGTTGGCGTGGGCTTGCCTGCGACCGTACCTGAACCTAGTACAATGATGGCAGCGACTTGAGGTGTGGGTTGCTTGCTAAGTTTAATCTGCTGCTGCAATGAGAAAATAAATACCCCAAAGCTAAGAAACCAGATAAAAAATATGATCCATAGCGTATACCAAAGGCGTCTCAACCAACGATTTTGAATCACAAAGTGACGAATAGCGTGCCAAAATATACCATGGGCGACAAATACCATACCCAATAAAAACGGTACGACAGAGCCAAAATTAATCTTGCCAACCGCGATTAAAACCGCACAGTCGACGATGATAACGCTGCCAATAGTGACTAATACAACTCGCGCTAATAGGATAAGTTTTTTGGGAATGGTTATACAATTATTTAAAGGCAATATATTCACGGGATCTTCTATGATGCTATTGGTTTAGACGCTATAGAGCGTCTAACAAGAGACTGGATAATCCCATGATAACGCACCCCGTTTTGAGATAACGTCTCATTGTTGTTACTAATAGAACATAGCGATATATAAACTTTTGGAACTAGAGTTTGAGGGGTTAAGAAGAGGGGGGGAATACTCCCAAAATGAATAGAGAAATCATGAGAGCTGACAAATTGACAGACGTATCTTATTAAAAAAAATAATTACTGGAAAGAAAAACTTGTTATATTTCAAGTGATTATGTCGATATTACCGTTCACCACCCTATATCAACCGCCCATCTGTTAGCTTTTGATTCAGTATAGTTAATGTAATAGACTGTTTTTATTGAGTAATAAGAAGCGTGTCTTCTGTAAATATTACTAGCGTTTACGCTACTAGATACTCTGTTATTTGATTGCTAAATATTTAATAAGTATCGCTGGTAGAAATCAAA
This sequence comes from Psychrobacter sp. DAB_AL32B, assembly GCF_002224105.1. Lineage (NCBI taxonomy): Bacteria > Pseudomonadati > Pseudomonadota > Gammaproteobacteria > Moraxellales > Moraxellaceae > Psychrobacter > Psychrobacter sp. DAB_AL32B. The sequence continues at coordinate 23,644 of NZ_NEXU01000118.1, forward strand.
ATAAATCAGTTTTAATTATAGGGTTCACATCATGAATATTTTTGGAAAGTTAGCAGTATCAGCTTTAGTTCTATCTGTAGCGTCAGTGGCTTCAGCAGCATCAGTGAGTGGGGGAACTGATTTTCGAGTCAAACTACCTGAAATTTTAGTACTCTATCACTGGGAAGATGCATACTTGGAGTTAACAGCTGATAACAGTGTAGTTAATTCCGATGTTACTCGTGAACTTGAGAGTACTTTAACAGGCGGTACTTATAACTTTAATACTAATTCTATCGATGTTGATGCCCAAAGTTCAACGAACCCTTTAGCTAATAATATCATCGATGTAACGTTGACAGATTCATGGGCTGTTCGTAGCTTATCTACTGGTAATGTTAAACTTACTCTTACCAATCCTAATCCTATACTAAAAGACGTTGTAAATGGTACATCTGAGATTATTATATCCGAGCCCAATTTAGTTTATAACTCTACGGAAGCTCTCGAACAGAGCATTCCTTCAGGATGGACAGCGGTAAAAGGTGATATCAAGTTCAAGTTAGATTTATCGGCTGCTACTAAGTCTGGCGAGCATAATGCTAGAGGTGTTACTGGTAAAAATGCTGCTCCAGGTACTAATGATACCTTCTTGCTAACATTGACTGGTAACTAATAAAAATACTAAAATTAATTTAGTTAGTATTAATCTACTACTGATACAAAAATACCAGCTGAAATTGCTGGTATTTTTGTATCAATAGCCTATGACTGATGCACTTTTATAAACTTGCCTAGTGCGCTAATGATGCTGGCTGTTAGTAATCCAATATAACAAGGTAAACAGATGACAATATCTATCTATGCAAACTACAAATTGATTAATTTACTACCTGATTTAGGGGTTGCTACGGCTTTATCAATGATATTGGTTTTTTCACAATCTGCGCAAGCCGAACTAATAATACATAACTCTAAAGATGCTAGTGGTCAAGCGTCTATGGTCGTTAGTGATGACCGTCAGAAGGAGTTGCCACCTGCGCAACTAGGTATTTCACCTTCTCGAATTAACGAGACCGTTTCACTGACACAGAATAAAAACTTGAGTAAGTTAAATCAATCTTTAACTTTATATAATTACGGTACTAAGCCTAAAGCCATTAAACTAAGCTTGATAGATATGGATGAGACAGGTAATCCAATCGAGCCTAGTGAAAGTACGCTCAAGCCTTGGACGTTGATTAATCCTACCCAGTTTACGATTGCGCCAGGTGGCTATCAGACGGTACGTATGTCGATCCGTTTGCCAATGGGATTTGTTGAGGGTAAGCGATATGCTATGTTGTCAATTGAGCAGCAAGTCGATAATGCTATTACCTACGATACGGATGGTAGAGGGGTTACCTTGGAGATAGGCTCTCGTTATGGTCTACCTATCCGCATTGACGTTCAGTAAGACTAAAATAAACAGTAGCAATACTTTTTCTACTAAAAAATAGACTCTATATGGCTTTTATGACTAAAAAATTCACACCTCTACGTTTAGTGACTTTGGTGTCTTGGCCTTGTGTATTGGCTTATTGCCCGTCAGCGCTTGCGGACGTGCAAAATATTGCTGCCAACTCAATATCGCCTATTTCATCCGTTAAAGCGGCTATCGAAAGTACTAAAGTGTTAGAGCCTACTTTAGTGGGTGTCTTTGTTAATGGACAAGAGCAGGGCAGCATCGATGCTCTTTATGAGTCAGGATCTGAATCTAAGAGTGATACCCAAAATAATCATTACTATTTATCTATCGATGATTTAAATCGATTGACGATGATCAAGTTTTTACCTGTACCTACAAATACTAGTAATAGTGTTGATACGATTAATAATACCAGCGGTTATAAAGTTATTACTCCTATTGGCGATGCTAAGCTTTCTATTAACCAAGTACTTTATTATCAAGGGCAAGAATATTTATCGCTTAGTACCCTAAAAAAATTGGGTATCACCGCAGATTATAATCAGTCAGATTTAGCCATCAGCCTAAACATGGGCTGGCGTCCATCACAAAATATATCTTCACTAAAAGATAATAACGCTAAAGAAGATTTACCCATTGACTACCACCCTAGCCGAGCAGGCCTGCTTGGATTGTCATTTAACAGTAGTTTAAGTGCCAGCGAAAGCAATGGTGGTCAAAACGGCGAGTCGTCTACTAGCCGTCAGATGTATGCTGATATTGGTGCTTATGGTTATGCTTTAGGTGGTGTATGGGGTGTCAATGCCAGAGGCTATGATAGTACTAATGAGTACAAAGGTAGCAGCGCAGATAGGTTTTCTAACGATGGTAGCTTTGGGAAAACTGCCTTGGAAGGCTTTATCTATTTGCCCTCAGAATGGGATGACTGGGAAATAGATAATTTGTATTGGGCAAAATCCGGAGAACATTTAGCCACACGCCTTGGTATTAATCAACCTAACTCGTTAGGTCAAGGTGCACAAACATCAGGTTCTGAATTTACTGGAGCCATGTTTGCCTATAGTAATCGCAATATCTCACGGCATTTATCCTATTTCGATGAAGACAGCCGTAGCTTATTACAAAATACCAGTCAAGATTATCAGCATCTTACGGGTACTGGCGAAGCTGGTGGCGTAGCAGAGCTGCGTATTAGTGGTCGTCCTATCGCTCGCGTTCAAATTGGACTGGATGGACGCTACGAGTTTTTAAACCTTGATGTCAGCCAACTAACATTGACAGACACCTTGGTAGAAGTGGCAATTTACGCCTATCCATTAGCCCGTCAACCACTTGAAGTTCGTCCAATTTTACTGGGTAAACGTCGTACCAATGCGGCGACTAATGAGCTGATAATAGAGGCAGGTATTGGTCGCACAGGCAATCTAATTAACAGTGATACTATAAGAAGGTCAAACAACAATGGCAATGCTGACACTGCCGCCCATCTATATACTGAGTACGGTGTTAATAATCGCTTGGCAGTACGCGGTGGCGTCAATACCAACATACAAAATCTGCAAGAAGACAACGATTCACTCTCGTGGCATGCTGGGGCAAACTACAGCCTATCAACTTATAGCAATGCGGATATTAGCTATGCTAATACACCTACCCAAGATTTGTGGCAGGCTCAATTAGAGTACCAGCGCAAAAAAATGTGGGTGAATTATCAGTATCAAGCTCGGCAGTATGACAGTACTAAATTAAACACTTCTTCACAAAACGAAAGTGAAAAAGATCGATTGAATGATCAACGTCATCAGTTGCTGCTCAACTATAGTCCTAGTGATAGAACCAATATTAGTATTAATCAATACTATGAGGATATGGCTATTAAGACGGCTGATGCAGATGATTACTATGCTTATACTAGTATCAATCATAGGTTTAATGATGCACTAAATGTAGGTGCAAATTGGAACACTAGGGATAATCGTTATGGTTATCGTCTCACATGGCAGGACGCTTATAGAATTCGTGCAAATAACAATACTGCGCACAGTGCGGGCACACGTAATACTATAGGGCTATCTGGTGATAACGATAGCGACACACTCTCGCTACGACATCAGCTCGATAATCGTACTAACTTAGGGCAGTCCATTAGCCGTTTGCACAGAAATAACAATATGTTATATCAAGGCGACATCAGCTACCGCTTTGATACCAGCAGTATATTGGGTCGCATGGGTGGGGATTCAACAGACAGCTCAATCAACGCTGGTTATAGCTTATATGGTAACCAGATTGGTTGGTTGGTTGACTGGCAGATAAACACTCGTAAAGGTATCAACTTTGGCTTGGGTTATAAACATCGTTATGTAGATGCGGTACCTAGCAGTCTCTATACTGATTTAATTAACGACAGTTCATTTATTGATGAGCGTGAGCTACCCGCTTGGACACAGAATAATTATCTATATGCTAGTTTATCATTTGATATGTTTAAAGCACCCAAACAAAGATTACAAGTTGGCAACTATCCACGTCAGCGTGACGGTAGCGTCATAGTAGATATCGAACATCAGGCCGATACACCCATAGATTATGAAAATATGCGTTTTGAGCTGGATAATCAAAAAGTAATAGCTAGCTTGCTAGGAAGTCAGGCAACGCATAGTCAGTACTTAATCAGTAATATCAAAGCAGGCGATTATACTTTAACGATGGATTCAGAAAACTTACCTTTAGAATATAGTACTGGTGAGCTACAAAAACCTCGCATAAGAGTCAGTAACTATGCACCTACCTCAGTTCCTATACAGCTAAAAAAGACTTATGGTGTATCAGGCAAGCTGGCTGATGCTAAAGAAGGGGTAGTGGTCAATATCTATAAAGACAATGAGATGATACAAAGTGCTAATACTGGCAGTTATGGCTATTTTCAGATTTTTGGTCTGAGTCCGAACACTTATACCCTGAAGGTTAAAGGCTATAAAGATCAGTCTGTAGACGTTACTAATAATTTTGTAATGCGGATTTTATTGCAGCCATCTACTTTATAGAGTCAGTGTCAATCTCATCTCTCACGCTATTATTCTGTTTCCTATTGTTTTAAAACAATAAAGTATATAAATAAGAGGTCATGATGAACATATCTTTAAACACAGTTTATCGTCAGTTTATGCTAAAGATAGGTGTTACGGTGTTGGCTAGTCTTCTTGGACAGACAGCACTGGCAGTATGTGCTACTAATGAATCTTCTCTTAGTAAAATAAATACAAACAATGATGATAATGGCAATACTATTTATTTTTGTGCGGAGAAGTTTACAAAAGATGATGATTTAGCGTTTAAACCGAGAGCAGAGGATATTGTCACTGGTGGCAATCAAGCAATAGAAATTAAAAATAACTCTATTCAAGCCTTTCCATTAAGTTCAAAAATTGACTTAAAAGGTTTCAATGTAGATAATCTCGATTTTAAGAAAGTTGTAACCTATCTTCCTAATCCTAAAGCAATAAATTCTGAGCCATATTTATTTGAATTCTACGCTAGAATACTTCAGCTTACTGGTCTCAATTCTTGTTCGAATGCTTTGACGTTGGGTAATCAATATAATCGAATAAAACAATATCTTCTTGTCAATAGTAGCAAGTTTAAAGCAAATGAAAAATCTTTTATTGCTATACAGAATAGTAATGACATAGCTAAAGTTGAAAAAGTTTTTTTGGAAGGCCCTTCAGGCAGTAAGTTGGCTGCGGATGTCTATTTATATCATGCTAACCCAACAAACTCTAACACAGGGTTTCGCGACGGAACTCAGTACTATTGTAGGGTAGGAATAAAAGCAAGAGTGGAAATCCTTCCGAATAGTACCAGTTTAACGAATTCTGGCGAACATAAATTAAATATTAAATTTGAAAGTAATAACTAAAAACCTCTAATCTTCTAAAGATTAAGATTAAGATTAAGATTAAGATTAAGATTAAGATTAAGATTAAGATTAAGATTAAGA
>NZ_NEXU01000119.1:0-28038 GCF_002224105.1 Psychrobacter sp. DAB_AL32B
TGTTAGAACAACAAATTCATAGATTTATGCATTATTATAATCATGAAAGAATTCAGCTTAAACTAAAAGGACTGAGCCCTGTGCAATACAGAACTCAGTCCTATATTTAATTAACCGTCCAAGTTTCGGGGGTCAGTTCATTCAACTTTATAGGTTAATTGAGGGTTTTTTATGCAATAGCGTTTATTTTTTATGGAAGCTTTATGAGCGCTGATTCAATCGGCTGACACTTGCAATCAATGCCACCATAACCATGCCCATGATAATGAGAATAATAGACATCATGTGCGCTGCCTCATAATTCAGCGCCTCTACTTGCTCATAGATAGCAATAGAGACGACTTTGGTCTCACCCGAAATACTACCGCCAATCATTAGTACCACACCAAACTCACCAATGGTATGTGCAAAGCTGATTAGACTACCAAGGATGATACCGATACGTGCTTGCGGTAGTGCCACGCGTATAAAACGTCTTAAACGGCTGGGCTCTAGCAGATGAGCGGCGTCCATGACACTGGCTGGAATGCGTAAGAATTGCGCATAGACAGGCTGAACGTAAAAAGGTAATGAGTAAATAATAGAGCCAATTACCAGTCCCTCAAAGGTAAAGGTGAAAGCGCTGATATTATATTGTGCAAGCCATTTGCCAATACCAAAGTTTGGGCTTAACAGCAGTAATAAGTAAAAACCGATCACCGTTGGTGGCAACACAAGAGGCATGGCAATCACCCCCATGAGCAGTATCTTTATACGGCCAATGATATTGCCGCAACTGGGTTTGGCCAACCAATAAGCCAATGGGGTTGCAAACAATAATAAACATAAGGTGGTAATGCCGGCAAGCTTGATGCTCACCCATACGGGGAGCAGCATATCTGAGATAAGAGACTGAGACATCATAGCGTCACTGTTTATTTACCTTTTATCTAATACATTACTGATAGGACGTTACTTATAATGCCATGCCATTTATTATACTTAGCATCATAATATGAAGGCGCACTGATAACAATAGCTTTAGCCTCATTGTCAGCGCGCCTTCATTTATAAATGACAGTATAGAACTGATAAAATAACCTATCTACAGATAGGCTACTTAACCGCTAAATAACCCGCTTTAGAAAAATAAGCTTGTCCTGCAGGAGAGCGTAGATAGTCAGTGAAATCTGCTGCGGCTGCCACGTCAGTGATAACGATGCCGTCTTGTAAGATAGCAGGATAAGACTCTGGTGGTAAGATATAAAACTGCTCAGGGGTGGCTTTAATTGCCGTGACTTGTGAGTGCGCAACAAAGCCATAGTCGACACTACCGGTATGCGCATATTGAAAGGCTTGACCAATATTTTCAGCTTGTATGATGCGTTTTTGCGCCGTTAGAGAGTCATAGAGTTTTTGCTCTTGTAGATAGGTTTTTGCAGATTCACCATAAGGCGCAAGCTCTGGATTGGCAATGGTGATTTTTGTTTTATTATCGTTCTTTAGTAACTCAGTCAATGTGGTTTGGTTCGGTCCACTAACAGGTTTGGTGGCACTATAAATAGATAGCTGACCTTGGGTATAAGTAAATGGCGTGTGGCTTGTGTCACCTTTAAACATCTCATCTACTAACTTAGCGGGGAATTCTTGATTGGCCGCTAAGAATATGTCGTAAGGCGCACCTGAGGTAATTTGAGAATAAAGCTTACCTGATGAGGCAAAGGTGACTTCGATTTTTTGATTCGGCTGATTTCTATCAGCTTTATAACCTTCAATGATTTCAGGTAGTACATCTGATAAGTTGGCTGCAGCTGCAATGCGCATAGTTTCAGTTGGTTGAGTCGTTGCATCATTAGCAACGGCTTGCGTCTCTTCCGTACTGGTTTCTTTACTACAAGCACTCAGTGCTAACGCTAAACAAACAGATGCGCCTAGCGTTACGATAGGTTTTGATAATTTTAAGTAAGACAGATTGGTGACGGGTTCACGATGACCATTTAATTGCTTAGCTTGCATACTTAATATCCTCTAATTTTAAAATATGAAACAATTATCAGTGAAAAAATATTGGTTTTGAAGTCTAGGTTGCTTATTTATATTAGACAGCTTAATAGCTGTTTTTTTAGCTAATAATTATATTTACTGCCATTATGAACCTTTGCATATGCTTCTTTTGCTTAGCCATTGTTGCTTAGCCATTTAGAAGAATCATCTTGATAGTACTCTTGCTTCCAAACGGGAATATCTGCTTTAATCGTATCGAGTATCCAGCGACAGGCATCAAAGGCAGGATAGCGATGGGCTGAGACGACGCCCACCCACACAGCCACGTCGCCAATCTCTAACGCGCCAATACGATGGATGGCGATAGCATGAGTGATTTCAAAACGCTTTTTTGCTTCTTCAATAATGGCCCGTCCTTGATTGAGGGCGAGGTCTTCGTAGCCGTAATAGGTTAAGCGATTGACGCTACTGGCATTATTGTGGTTGCGTACCCGTCCCTCGAAGCATACAAATGCCCCGCAGCTGTCATCATCGAGGGTGTTTTTAAGCCGGGTTTCGTCAATGTTGGTATCTAATAGCGCAAAACCATCACGTTCAGCAATCAGGTAGGCTTCATCGATGCTACGTTTAATGTGCATCGACTGCCCATGTACATTGTCTGTCATTTATTTTCTCTATTTATTATTTTGAGTGAGCTTTATAATGATATATGCAGAAAGTATGAGTAACATTAACCGCCAGCGACGGGTGTAATAAAAACCACGTTATCACCATCATAAATCTCATCTGTCCATTTGGCAAAGTAGTCATTGACCGCCACACGCAGTTCTGACTGCGGACGACTAAAACGATGCTTTTGGCGCAACTGCTCATATAAATCGGTTAATGAAGTCGACTGTTGCACATTGATTTTTTCTTCATGACAATTGGCTTCATCAGCCAAGCTTGCGAAGTATAAAATAGTAATATTCATCGTGGCATCTGTATTACTTTCGATTAAAGCGCTCATAGCAGTCTCCATTATTTGTTAATTACCAAACTTTATGCATATCGGAACAATGATACTAATTTAGGCATGCTGATAGTCGGATTTGCCGCCCGTTTTGTTCATCAAATGAATATTATCAATCACAATGTCATGTGAGATGGCTTTAGTCATATCATAGATGGTTAAGCACGCCACACTAACGGCGGTCAGTGCTTCCATTTCTACGCCAGTTTTATGCGTGACTTTGATGGTGGCAGTGACGGTAATGCTATTTTTATTATCATCGTATACAAAGGTTAAGCCAATTTTGTCTAATGGAAGGGGATGGCAAAGTGGAATAAGATCGTGGGTGCGTTTGGCTGCCATAATGCCTGCGATATGAGCAGTTTGGGTAATGCTGCCTTTTTTGGTCATACCGTCAGCAGCCTTGATTTGCTCATAAATCGCTGCGGGGAAAACTACCTGTCCTTGCGCACAAGCTTCTCTTGTCGTCGCCGTTTTGCCACTGACATCAACCATCGTAATATCGCCGTCGCTATCTAGATGCGATAAGTTTGATTTAGCCGATGTTGATTCAGCTAGTGTGGCTTCATTATTTATTTGGAGATTACTACTCATAGGTAAAACCTTTTTTAAACTGTTTTTTATAGATGAGTCAAAGCTATACAGGCGCGTTTGAAATCTTCGGGAGTATTAAAATTAGTCAAATACTGCCAGTTTTTGGGAAATGACACAGGCTGGACGATAGGCTTAATAAACTTCATCACTTGGCGCTGTCCATGATCAATATAATGCTTTAAATTAGGCTCAATACTTAATCGATAGATACCTAATAATGGATATAAATGACTATCATCCGTTAGGCAAATGGCAGATTTATCTGTGGCTTGTGTTATATAAGTCTTTAGCTTTTGCCATAAATCGGTTGCAGGAACCAAGCTATCACAGCTAATAACCATCAGCCAAGATGCGTGCGCGTTTGGTATTTCGCCTAATTTCGTCAAGCTTGCCGCAGATTGTAGCGCTGACTCAATGGCCACTAATGCGCCGCCGGTTTCGATCTGCTCGTCATCATTGCCAGAAATATTGTTGATAGACAGATAATCAGCAATATGGATGATTGGCACCTGCGGATTTTTGACAATTAAATCCGGATTGATGCTAAAACCACGCTCATTATCAGCAATCATAATAGGCGCATTGTTCATAACCGCTGCGCTTAGTTCAAGCGCTTGTCTAACATGATAGTCAAGCAGGCGCTCGTTTGTCGACAGGGTTAATTCAGCCTTAGGCGACCCCATACGTTTGGACGCGCCACCAGCCAAAATAACAATACCTGCTAAACGGTCTAAATGATCTGCATTGGAGCTGGTTGAAATATTAGTAACATTATCAACATCCGCAATCATTTAATCATGACCTGGATTGGTACGCATAAAGTGTGGGACAAAATTACACGGACGCGTACGGCTATCGAGTTGCTCTTGCAAGATACCTTCCCAAGCGGTGCGGCAAGCGCCGGATGAGCCTGGTAAGCAGAAAATACCTGTACCATTTGCCATGCCAGCCACTGCTCTGGATTGTATGGTAGACATACCGATATCGTCTTTTGAAATTAAGCGGAACATCTCACCAAAGCCATCAACTGATTTATCAAACAATACGCCAACCGCTTCTGGCATGCTGTCTCTAATATAAAAACCAGTACCGCCAGTGGTAATAATAGCGTGCACATCTGGGTCGGCAATCCAGCCGCTGATAACGGCTCTAATTTTATAAATATCATCAATAATCAACTGACGATCCGCAAGTTGATGCCCTGCTGCGGTTAATTGATCGACCAGATACTGACCCGAGGTATCTTCTGCAAGAGTACGGCTATCAGAAACCGTTAAGATGGCGATATTAAGCGGGGTAAATGGAGCTTGCAGCTTACTCATGGATATTCCTTAATAAATATGCTTGTTATAAAAAATGAAAAATTTGATTATTAGTATATTGTTGATTCTAACCACCAATCATCGACAAGTTATTCATCATGCCACTATTGGAATCATGGAGATGATGGTGTTCAGGTTTGATTGGCATAAAGCTATGTAGGGTATTAACGAGCCCTGCAACATCGTCTTGTTCTAGATGCTCACGAATGTCGTAATTACCTTGGTCAAATAGACACAGATGTACCTTACCTTGACTGCTGACACGCAGGCGATTACAGCTGTCACAAAAATGAGCGGCATAAGGCGCAATCATACCGATGCGCCCTTGATAATCAGGATGGCTATACTCTATCGCTGGACCATCGTTGCTACCACGCACATGGGTTTGCCAACCATTTTTTAATAAATAATTGGTGATAATGTCGGACTGTGCATGCTGCGCAAAAAATAAATCGCTGTTGTCACTGGTTTGCATAAATTCAATAAATCGATAGGTAATAGCTCTATCTTTGATATATTCGATGGCATTCATCAGATTTTCAAAGGCAGTTTCAGCCATTAAAATACTGTTTATTTTTAGTTTGATATCCGTGGTCGCTAGTAATTTATCCATATCAGCCAACAGCTGCGGCAACATATCAAAACCAGTCATCTTATGAAAAGTAACAGCATCAAAGCTGTCCATACTGATATTAAGTTGGTTTAGTCCAGCAGCGTGCCAATCGGCTAAGTGCTTACCAAGTTTATAGCCATTACTGGTCATGGCGACGGTTTCAATGCCTTTGGTGTTTTTGATAGTTTTAATAATGTCTACCACATCACGGCGTATAGAAGGCTCACCGCCCGTAATTCTGACTTTTTTGGTGCCTACTTGGGCAAAACCGCGGATTAAAGTAGCAATTTCAGCGACACTCAGCTCATTTTGTGGCGGTTTGCCTTGATAGCCATCCGGCAGGCAGTATTCACAGCGGAAATTACAGAAGTCTGTAATCGATAAACGCAGATAGGTTAGACGTCGTGCGAAACCATCTGTTAATGGTTGAGAGAGCGTACTAGGAGAATGGATAGACGACATGGCGACTTTCGACGGTGAATCACCATCAGAAATAGCGGGTGCAGCGACAGGCGAATACAGTTGAGCATTGCCTGCATTGGGGGCAAGATGGTTCATAGATGATTACCATTAATATTAAGTATATTGTGTACTTTTAGGCGTTGCCTCAGGTTGTGAGTGAAAAATTCTATTTAGATATCATTATGACAGCTTATCAGCAAATAACAATTAACCGTAAGTTACTTAAAAACTACCACCAAAGTAGTAGAAGCTAAATGGTAGTGGATAATAAGTTTCTCACGGTTAATGGTATAAAGAATTATTAACTGTTTAGCTGTAAACAACGCAGTTTTCAGTTATTAAACTATCAATGATGTAACTTTCAATGATTCAACCAAGGGAAGGGCTGAACCTGTACGTTTTCACCAGCCGATAGGTTACCAGAATCTTGAGCCAATACAATAAAACAGTTGGCGTGGCTAAGCTGTTTGATACGGTGCGATTGCTGTTTGGTAAAGCTTTCAACTTGAAAATTGCCAGCTTCATTTTGTGACAGAATCCCTCTTTGAAAGTCCGTACGACCTGCTGATTTTTTAATATCATTTTCAAGCGTTGCGCTTAGGGTCAATTGCATGGGTCGCTCTTGTAGAGCAGCGCCTGCCATTTGCCACAATGCTGGAATCACAAATTGTAAGGTGCCGACGACCGTCGATAATGGGTTGCCGGGTAAGCCAAAATACAATACTGGCTTGGCAAGGTTTTGATTCAGCTCACCAAATACAAAAGGTTTACCGGGTTTCATCGCCACTTTATAGTGATTAATTTTTCCTAATTGTTCAATGACGGTGGTTAAAAAGTCATAATCACCAACGGATACGCCAGCGGTAGAGATAAGTACATCGCACTCTTGCATCGCTTTGGTCACAGCGGCAGTGGTTTTGTCTAAATTATCAGCAATGATGCCATAATCACGAATATCTACGGGTAAATCAGATAATAGGCTTTTGAGTGTAGGCGTATTGGAATTATAGATTTGTGCCAAGCTTTCAAGCTCATTGCCAATCGCCACGAGCTCATCGCCAGTCGCGAGCACACCGACGATCAAAGGTTTATAGACAGCAACTTTATCGACACCTAAATTCGCCAATAAACTAATATCAGCAGGATTCAGTCGTTTACCTTTGAGTAAAACAGTTTCACCAGTTTCAATTTCTTCGCCTTGCTTACGAATGTTGTCATCGCATTTAGCAGTTTGACTAAGCGTGATGGCATAAGGCTGTGATTTATCTATCGTGTCTCTTATCGCTGCAAAGTTGGTGTTTTCTTGCATGATGACGGTATCACAGCTGTCAGGTACGACCGCACCGGTAAAGATACGTATCCCTTGTCCTGCCTTGATATCACCAGTGTAAGGACTGCCAGCTTGCGATTCACCAACGATATCAATCACAGTATCTGCTGCGAGTTTACTATTTTTTGCAATCGCATAACCGTCCATCGCGGATAAGTTCTGCCTCGGTATAGCAAAGGGCGAGACAATGTCTTCAGCCAATATCTGATTACGGCTTTCTAACAAGTCGTAAGTATTGATTTGTCTGTTAGGTAGCGGATAGTCATTATGGTTATAAGTTTCTACGCGCTGCTTTATTTCAGAGATGAGGCCTTCAACCGTAATCATAAACTTCTACTCATTTTATTAATGTTGGACTATTTATAGCATCAGAGAGACGTTATACCATAAGAGCTACTTTATATCATAACAATGTCGTCACCGACAGATGATTGATTAGCCGCGGAATATATTCTCTTGCTCAAGCATCATCTCGATACCTTCGATGTCTGCTTCATTCGCTAGCGTAAACAGATAATCGCACAATGCTTGATGAAACGCTTGCTGGCTCAGCTTATTATGAATAGCAGGGACAACTTGATCATAAGTCATCTGTATGCCAGGTTCTTTATTTAATACATCAACGACGTGGAAGCCATATCTGCTTTCGATGGGGCTTGGCGCAAGTCCTGCGTCTGACTTAAATAACGCGCTTTCAAATTCTGGTACGGTTTGTCCTTTGTTAATCACACCCAACTCACCATCTTGTTCTTTTGAAGGACAAGCAGAGTGCTGGCGTGCCAATTGAATAAACTCTGCATCGGGATTGGCATTATTTTTAATTTGTTCAATAAATTCGTAAGCGGTCTTTTTGAGCTTTAATCGCTCGTCGCCATCTTCAGGCAGACAAGCCAGCAAGATATGGCGCACGTTCATAATAGGATCGGTCATATAGTCCGTAATATTTTGCTTATAGTAACGCTCACACGTTGCCATATCAGGCATGGTCGCTTGGACATTTTTATCTATCAAGGCAGAAATAGCTTGTTCTTCATCGTTTTCCCATGCCGCTTCGCCAAGGTTTGGCTCATCCAAAACCGCCAGTCTAAGTAGTTCACGTACAACCAAAGCCTGCGTCGCTAAAAATACCGCGTCTTCTTTATTTTCTGCTGGGTGATATTGCAGCTCTTGAGCAATGTTAGTTCTATCTATCATCACACCATTTACCGTGACCGAAGGCAATTCATCACGACTAGAAGCGATGAGGTTTTTATGGTTGCTGTGTTCTTCCGCCATTGCCTTTTCGATGAACTCTTGATCAGAATGTGGTTTTTGTAGATCGGTCAAGGTTGGCATTAAATGAACGATATCATCACCATGACTATGATTGTGCTCATGACTATGATGATTGTGGTCATGGCTGTGATCGTGACTATGGTCATGACCACAATTATGACCGCTGTGCGTGTGATTGGCATCAGTAGAGGCATGAGCAGCATGGTCAGTATGAGTGTCACTACTAACGTTGTTATTTACGCTGTTACTTACGTTGTTAGTCGTCGTGTGGTCGGTTGGATTGTAGGTACTGACAGTCATGGCTTTTGCTCCACTAAAGTTTTTGATAAAAGGATTCTTGTAATAGGAATCTTAAAATAAGATTGAGGTTTTACGTTAAAAACTGAATAAAAATAATAAAAAAATAGAGCCGCCTTTAAATAAATTTACTGCTATTGCATAAATTGTTTAAAAGCGGCTCTACGGCGGTGTCTGACTTATATTCTATTATCTTTAATAAAGCATTGAGATTGTTCATCATCCTCAATACTTTATTAAGTTGATAATATTAAGCCAACTCTAGGCTCATTTTAGGACCAAATGGTTCGTAATGAACACTATCAACGCCATGGTCGAGGATCATTAAGCCATCGATAATACTTTCCATAAATGGCATTGAACCACAGACATAAATGTCGGCGGGCTTAGGTAAATTGGCAAGCCACGCTTCATCAAGAATTTGCCCAGACTCAAAGTAGAAGATGTGCTTTTCTACGTTTTCAGCAGCGGCTAATAGCGCATTTATTTCATTATTGAAAGCATGATGCTCTTGGTTTTGGCAAGCATAAACCCAGACGATAGGACGCTTTGGATTGGCAGTTACTTGTGCTTCTAACATCGATAAAATCGGTGTTACCCCAACCCCAGCGCTGACAAGTACTAATGGAATATCGTTTTGTTGTACTAAATCTTGATTGAGCTCAAAATCACCAGCCGGTGCAGACAATAGAACCGTATCGCCGACTTCTAATGAGTCATGCAGATAGTTAGACACTAGCCCATTATGCTCATTGCGGTTATCGCGTCTGACCGCAAACTGGATGCCTTTATCGCTATTGGCTGAGAATAAAGAATAATGACGCAGGGCAATACGGTCGCTGTCGGTTGGATCTGTTTTTACCGTGATGTATTGACCAGCGCTTAGTTTAAGTTTGCTTAGGTCGATAGGTTTGTGGCTTGCTGTGTTATTGCTTGCTAAATCAGCGTTTACTGGAACGACCGTAAAGGCGGCGATATCAGTGGCGGCTTCTACTTTTTCAGTCACTTTAAATGGAGCAAAACCTTGCCACATTTCCTGCTCGTACATACCGTGTTCGACTTGGATAAATACCGAGGCAATTTCATCATAAGCTTCAGTCCAAGCATTGATGATGTCGTCATTAGCCGCTTCACCCAGTACTTCTTTTATGGCACCAAGTAAGTGGGTGCCAACGATAGGGTAGTGCTCTGGCAAAATCTGTAAGGCACGATGCTTATGACTGATTTGTGTGACTTGCGGCAATAAAGTCGCTAAGTTTTCCAAATGTTTGGCCGCTGCTAAAACCGTCATTGCTAATGCGGTCTGTTGGCGACCTAGTTTCTGATTGGTTTCATTAAAAATATCAAGCAGTTCAGGATGCCCATTAAACATATTTTTATAAAACACAGTAGTAATCGCGGTGCCGTGCTCTTCAAGTACTGGTACCGTTGCTTTGACGATTTCTAATGTTTGTGGTGAGGCCATTGTGGTTCCTTTAGTGAATATATTCACATTGATAAGTTTAGGGATTGAAGCTCAAAAAATGAACTTGGTAACAGTAATTAGATATTTAAACTGCAATGAACGCTGCAACTGGACTGGGTGCAGGATTAAGCATTCAGCAGTAAAATAATCAAGCTGTTTCCATAAGATTCATTAAAAATGAATCTTATGGTATCGTATTCCTATTTAAACATCAATGCTGTTTCACTATTGTGGTTATTTCTATTGCGAACGTTTCTCTCTCACAATTTGATAGCGGCGACCTAAATACCACACTGGCGCGCTAATAATATGAATGAGCCGTGTGAATGGGAATATCGCAATCAACGTGATACCTAGTGCCATATGCAGCTGATAGATGAGGTCAGTTTGCTCGATACGAGCTGCTGCTTGCCAAGGTCTTAAGATGGTGATGTCCTGTGCCCATCCTGCTAAATTCATCATAGTAAAGCCATCTAGATGTTTTACTGAGGTAAAGATGGATATTAATCCGAGGTTGAGCTGAATAAATAACAGCACGAGTATCAGCTTGTCAGAAAATGATGAGGTGTTGGAGATACGGTCGTCCGTAAAGCGTCGCCACATCAGCATGACCAAACCAAACCAACAAAATACCCCTGCAATACCACCGACGACCACCGCTAAAATCTGCTTATGCCCAGCACTGATAAAGCGGTCATAGAGAAAATGCGGCGTCAACATACCGAATAAATGCCCAAGCAATACCACGATAATACCGACGTGGAATAAGTTGCTAGCAAGACGCATGTTTTTGGTTCTTAGCATTTGTGATGAACCGGTCTTCCACGAATACTGAGATAAATCAAAACGTACCCAAGTACCAATGATAGCGATGGTCAATGCTATATATGGATAAACACCAAAAAGAAAGATTTGCAGCCAACTTAGATTGGCTAAAGACTGTACGCTAGGATCTGCAATATTCATATCTTCTCTCCTTATGATTGTTTAACCGGTGGATTGGTTTTAAAGTCTACCCAGTGCACAGGAGCGTCGACGATGTTTTTAGTAGGGGCAGTTCTAACACCCGCTTTTGCTGCCAGACTTTGGGTGCTGGTCTGAGAAGAACAACGCTCTTCTTGTTGCGCATCTAAGAAAGTAACCACTTCCTCTTCCCACTCTTTGTCTAATGCTTCAAAGCTGTCATCAGGTTTTTCTTTACTGATTTTTTCTTGATACTCTTCGACCATATTCAGAGGCTTGCCAGCAATTTGCAATAGCGCATTAAAGCAGCCTTTATACATACTGCCGCGGTGCTCAAGTCTGGCAGCAAGCAAGGCAATGATGTGACTGACATCGGCAATATCCATACGAATTTGAATATCATCGTCGATAACGGTTGCTTGATACGCTAAAAACTCTAGATATAAAGGAAGATAATCAGGGAGCTCTTTGACGCTAATGGCAAAGCCAGCTTCTTCATATTGACCCATCAAATCTACCATGGCTTGACCGCGATCACGCGACTCCCCATGTACATGCTCAAACAACCAAAGTGATAAAGACCGACCGCGCTCAAACAGACCGTCATAACGCGCTTGTGCTTCAAGAGAGCCGGTATCGATTAGATCTTCAATCAAGTCAATGATTTGCGTTCGTACTTCAGGACTAATAATGGTTGATCTAGCGACAATTTCTGTGCAATCAGCCAAGGTATCACCTAAAAATAGCTCATTGCTTGGATAGTCGATAAGTAAGCTTAATACTTTGAGTATTTTTAATTCTGATGCGCCAATCACTGGCGGCATTACAGAGTCGATGACAGAGCTGTCGGTATGAAATTGAGTAGTTTGCATCTTATGACTCCCACTTTTGGACAGTATCGATGAAATCACGACGATTGGTTTTGCGTTGTCCGAACATACTGTTATCAGAAGTACCTGAACAGCCTTCACCAAAGGTGAAACCACAACCGTTACGTTCAGCAAAGGCATCACTCAACGCTTCTTCGCGATGTGCGGTTGGAATGACAAAACGATCTTCGTAGTTGGCGATAGCAAGATAGCGATACATTTCTTCAACCTGAAGTTTGGTCAGACCAACATCGTCTAAGATGCTTTGAACTTCTTGTTTTTCGACCAGTTGCATACGCTTGTAGCTACGCATAGCAAGTAGACGTTTTAGCGCAAGACGAACGGGCTCTTCATCACCTGCGGTCAAGAGGTTGGCCAAATAACGTAACGGGATACGTAAGCTGTCGACATCTGGAATCAGACCATCCATACCGACTTTGCCAGCTTCAGCAGCATTTTGAATCGGTGATAATGGTGGTACATACCAAACCATCGGTAGCGTACGGTATTCAGGGTGTAGCGGTAGGGCAAGCTTCCAATCAACAGCGAGCTTATATACTGGCGAGCGCTGCGCAGAATCAATCACTGACTGCGGAACACCGTCTTTTAACGCTTGAGCGATAACGGCAGGGTCATTAGGATCTAAGAATAAATCCAATTGGGCTGGATAAATGTCTTTCTCGTTTGGCGTACTAGCTGCTTCGGCGATTTTGTCAGCGTCATATAATAGGACGCCTAAGTAACGGATACGACCAACGCAAGTTTCTGAGCAGACAGTCGGTAAGCCCGCTTCGATACGCGGATAACAAAAGATACATTTTTCAGATTTTCCGGACTTCCAGTTATAGTAAATCTTTTTATACGGACAACCTGAGATACACATCCGCCAGCCGCGGCATTTTTCTTGATCAATTAGAACAATACCGTCTTCTTCACGCTTATAGATCGCGCCACTAGGACAGGCGGCCACGCAAGTTGGGTTCAAGCAATGCTCGCATAGACGCGGCAAATACATCATGAAAGTATTTTCGTACTCGCCGTAGATATCTGCTTGGATATTGTCAAAGTTTTTATCTTTACGACGTTTTTCAAATTCTGTACCTAAAATCTCTTCCCAGTTAGGACCCCATTCAATCTTTTGCATACGCTTGCCAGTGATGGCTGAGCGTGGACGGGCGATAGGCTGATGGGTACTGATAGGAGCGGTATGAAGATGCTGATAATCGAAATCAAACGGTTCGTAATAATCATCGATTTCTGGCAAATCAGGGTTGGCAAAGATATTTGCCAATACTCTGAACTTACCACCGATGCGTGGATTTATGGTGCCGTTGGCATTACGTATCCAGCCGCCTTTCCATTTGGTTTGGTTTTCCCACTCTTTGGGATAACCAATACCAGGCTTGGACTCGACGTTGTTGAACCACGCGTATTCCATGCCTTCACGGCTGGTCCAGACGTTTTTACAGGTGACTGAGCAGGTGTGGCAACCGATACATTTATCAAGGTTAAGCACCATGCCGACTTGCGAACGAATTTTCATGGATCTGTGCTCCAAATATTAGTAGAAAAAGCAGCTCTTTATTCTTCATTGAGGTCGTTTTAAAAGGTGTCGTTTCAAAAGATATTGTTTAAAAAGATAAATTCTAAAACGACCTATTTTCAGGAGAAGAAAACGCTTTAATCCTCGATGGTGGTTGGTAATGGACGCGGTAATTCGTTATCTGGCTTATCTTCTAGCCAGTCGATTTTTGACATTTTGCGAATTACGACAAACTCATCACGGTTACAACCTACGGTGCCATAGTAGTTAAAGCCATAAGATTGCTGGGCATAACTACCAATCATATGCGTCGGTTTCAAGATAGTACGGGTCATTGAGTTATGAATACCGCCACGCGTACCGGTCTGCTCAGAACCTGGAATATTGACCAGTTTTTCTTGAGCGTGATACATCATGGTCATGCCTTCTTTGACCCGTTGGCTGACAATGGCACGAGCGGTAAGCGCGCCGTTCGCATTAAACAGCTCAATCCAGTCGTTATCGACGATACCTGCTTTGGCGGCATCAACTTCTGACATCCAAACACAAGGTCCACCGCGGCTTAGGGTCAGCATCAATAAGTTTTCAGAGTACGTACTATGGATGCCCCATTTTTGGTGCGGTGTTAAAAAGTTCAGTACAATCTCTTTATTACCATTTGGTTTGGCATCTTTTACCATCGCCGTGGTTTTGGTATCGATAGGTGGACGATACTGCTGCATTTGCTCGCCAAACGCTTGCATCCAAGGATGGTCTTGATAAAACTGTTGACGACCGGTCAGGGTACGCCAAGGAATCAGCTCATGGACGTTGGTATAACCAGCGTTATAACTCACCTCATCCGACTCAATACCTGACCATGTCGGGCTTGAGATAATTTTACGTGGTTGAGCGACGATATCTTTAAAACGAATTTTTTCATGTTCGCTAGATTTGGCAAGATGGGCATGCTCGCGTCCGGTAAACTCAGACAATGCTTCCCAACCTTTTACGGCGACATGACCGTTGGTTTCAGGTGCCAGCATCAAAATCATTTCAGAGGCATTAACCGCAGTGTTAAGGCTTGGTCTACCTTCAGAGATACCAGGCTCAGTAACTCTATGATTTAAATCACCGAGCTGTTTGACTTCGGTTTTCATATCCCAATTTAAGCCTTTTGAGCCGTTGCCTAATTTTTCTAAGGCAGGACCCATAGAAGTAAATTTCTTGTAAGTATTTGGATAATCACGCTCAACCACCATAATCATCGGGCAGTTTTTGCCGGGTACTGGTTTTTCACCTGCTGTTTTCCAGTCAGTGCCACCGAATGGCTGCGCCAATTCGCCCGGGCTATCATGTTGCATTGGTAAGGTCACGACATCAGTTTCAACGCCCAAATGTCCTTTTGACACTTCAGAGAAGGTCTTGGCAATGCCTTTATAAATTTCCCAATCCGTTTTAGATTCCCAAGCAGGGTCGGTCGCCGCAGTGAGTGGATGAATAAAGGGATGCATATCTGAGGTATTCATGTCATCTTTTTCATACCATGTTGCCGTTGGTAGGACGATATCTGAATACATGCAGGTCGATGACATACGGAAGTCTAACGTGACAACCAAATCCAATTTACCAGTAGGGCCTTTTTCTACCCAATCGACTTCTTTTGGTTGCAGGTGACCTGCGGCATTTTCTTCATTGAGTAAGCCATTTTTGGTACCCAAAAAGTACTTGAGCATATATTCATGACCTTTACCCGATGAGCCCAAGAGGTTTGAGCGCCAGATAAACATATTGCGCGGGAAGTTGTCTGGGTTGTCAGGAGATTCGCAAGCAAAGCGGATGCTGCCGTCTTCAAGAGAATCAACAACATACTCTTCCACGTCTTTACCATTTGCTTTGGCTTTAGCCGCGATAGTCAAAGGGTTGCAGTTTAATTGCGGGGCAGAAGGAAGCCAGCCTGCGCGCTCTGCTTGAATGTTGTAGTCCAGCATGTGTTCTGGGAAAAATTTCTTATCGACAAGTGGCGAGAGTATTTCATGGGCAGAAATAGTCTCATGACGCCACTGTGAGCTGTGCGCATAGAAAAAGCTGGTACCAGCCATCTGGCGTGGTGGACGCATCCAGTCGAGTGCAAAGGCAAGAGGTAACCAGCCTGTTTGTGGACGCAGTTTTTCTTGACCAACATAATGCGCCCAACCGCCACCCGATTTACCGATACAGCCACAAAGCATGAGCATATTGATGACGCCGCGATAGTTCATATCGAGGTGATACCAGTGATTCATACCAGCGCCGATGATAATCATCGATTTACCATGTGTCTTGTGTGCGTTTTCTGCGAACTCACGGGCAACTTGAATGACACGCTCACGGCTCAAACCAGTGATAACTTCTTGCCAAGCAGGAGTTCCTGGTACAGTCGCATCGTCATAGTCATCAGTAACATGCTCGCCACCAACACCATTATCCACGCCAAGGTTGGCAACCGTTAAATCAAATACAGTGGCGACGATAGCGGTTGTACCATCGGCAAGGGTGATTGTTTTACAAGGAACGGTTTTTTGTTGTATGGCTTCGCCTGGTACTGACGCAAAATGTGGGTGTTCAACATGACCAAAGTAATCGAAGCCTACTAGGCAGGTTTCATTGCTGTCTTTTAAAGTCAGTGTTAGATCAATATCTTCGCCTGTGGTACCGTTTTTCTGCTCAAGATTCCACTTACCTTTTTCACCCCAACGATAGCCGATAGAACCGAGTGGAGAAACCAGCTCGCCATCACTATTCAGTCCAATGGTTTTCCATTCTGGGTTGTTTTCTTGCCCTAGGTTATCAATTAAGTCAGAAGCGCGTAGATAGCGACCAGCATGGCGTGCGCCTTCTTCACCTTCTAGCATGACTAGGACGGGTAAGTCGGTGTAGCGTTTGGCGTAATCTAAGAAATAATCACTTGGCTGCTTGAGGTAAAACTCTTTAATAATGACATGACAGAATGCTTGTGCCACCGCAGCATCAGTCCCTTGCTTAGGGTTCAGCCATAAGTCGGTGAGCTTAGAGACTTCAGCGTAGTCAGGGGTGATTGAAACTGTCTTGGTGCCTTTATAGCGAACCTCGGTAAAGAAATGCGCATCAGGGGTACGAGTTTGAGGAACGTTTGAACCCCAGGCAATAATATAGTCAGAGTTGTACCAATCGGCTGATTCTGGCACGTCTGTCTGCTCGCCCCAAACCATCGGCGATGCTGGCGGTAAGTCGCAGTACCAGTCATAGAAAGATAAGCAAACCCCACCAATCAACGATAGATAGCGACTACCAGCGGCGTAACTGACCATCGACATCGCAGGAATCGGAGAGAAGCCAATAATGCGATCAGGACCAAAGGTTTTGGCAGTATAGACGTTACTAGCAGCAATGATTTCATTCACTTCCGCCCACGTTGAGCGAATAAAGCCACCTAAGCCACGCTTGGATTTGTACTGTTCAGCTTTGATAGGGTCTTGGACGATACTGCCCCACGCGTCTACTGGATCAGGATATTGAGCTTTGGCTTCACGCCATAATTTGAGGAGCGGCTTACGAACTTTAGGATATTTCACACGGTTGGCAGAATACATATACCAGCTGTAGCTTGCGCCACGAGGACAGCCACGCGGTTCGTGGTTTGGTAGGTCTGGACGGGTTTCTGGATAGTCGGTTTGCTGAGTTTCCCACGTGACCAAGCCATTTTTTACGTAGATTTTCCACGAACAAGAGCCGGTACAGTTGACACCATGCGTTGAACGCACCACTTTGTCATACTGCCAACGGCTACGATAGACGTTTTCCCAATCACGAGACTCATCGCGCGTCTCGCCATGCCCATCGGAGAATTCGCCCTTTTTACGTTTAAAAAAACGGAATTGGTCGAGTAAATGGCTCATTTCGCTATCCTCTGTATTATTGCCTATGGTGTATCTAAAGCTGAATGGCGCAGTACAAATAATCGCTGCCCATGCTGTAAATATTTTTCGATGGTGTCAGTTTAAATAAGCCATCACAGTCTTACTATTAGCTAACATGAGCAGAGCACTACCACCTTAGTAGTAGCTGTAAAAAATAAAATCTCATCAAAAAACGGCTAAGACGGTCATTTAAAGCAGTATTAAAAACATTATTAAGAAAAACATTAAGAATATTATTAAGATTTTTTAATAAAAAACCAGCGGCACTCATCAAAATCCTAAAAAGTAGTTGGCAAAATTTAGACAAAAAAAGTGCTACTTACATGGGTAAGTAGCACGATTAAGAGGGTAAGCTATGGTTTAAAAGACCATTTTTAAAAGACCGCTTTTAAGAAAATAGCTTTAGCAAGGGATTTCAGCGTTAGAACGGCTGTAATACCACCAAGTTAATATAATACAGAGAATATAAAAAATGATTAAGGCAATAAAAGTACCATCAACACCCAGTCCAGAACCAAACATTTTAGGGATAAAGAAAGCGCCATAGGCGGCTATTGCTGAGGTGAAACCAACCACGGCCGCTGACTCTTTACGTATCTCGATGAATAACTCTTCTGTACCCGCTTTCTCTGGTTCACGGCGATCATGAAACGTTCTGAAAATCACAGGAATCATCGTAAAGGTAGAGCCATTACCGATACCTGTAGTAATAAATAACACCATGAAGGAGATAAAGTAGCCGACGAAACTGCCCTCATTGGTTTCACTAGGTAAGAAGTACATCACCGCCAACACTGCCAACACCATGACCACATAGTTCCAAAATGTCACTTTTGCGCCACTGGTTTTATCAGATATCCAGCCACCTAATGGGCGAAATAATGCGCCAACTAGAGGACCTAGAAAAGCAAATTTGAGTGCATCAATGGCTGGGAATGAGTTTTTAATCAACATCGGGAACGCTGCTGAAAAGCCAATGAATGACCCAAACGTCGCCATGTAGAGAATACACATGATCCAGTTGTGTTTACGTTTAAAGATAATCGATTGGTCTTTAAAAGAAGCTTTTGCGGTGGCAATGTCATTCATGCCAAACCAAGCTAGTGCTGAAAATAGCAGGATAAAGGGCACCCAAATAAAACCAGCGTTTTGCAGATAAAACAATTTGCCGCTTGCAGAAACTTGTGGATCGCCGCCCAAGCTACCAAATGCGGCAACCAGTATAATCATCGGTACGACAAACTGCATCACCGAGACACCAAGATTACCAAGACCCGCGTTTAGCCCAAGCGCAGTGCCTTGCTCAGCTTTTGGATAGAAAAAAGAGATGTTAGACATGGATGACGCAAAGTTACCACCACCGAAGCCGCAAAGTAGCGCAATAATGGCAAATATCATAAATGGCGTATCAGGATTTTGAACGGCAAAGCCCATCCACAATGCTGGAATTAATAAAGAGGCTGTCGATATCGCTGTCCAACGTCGTCCGCCGAAAATAGGCACCATAAAAGAATAAAAAATCCGCAGCGTCGCACCAGATAGACCGGGTAGCGCGGCGAGCCAAAATAACTGTCCTGCATCAAAATCAAAACCAATTTCTGGTAAGCGCACGATGACTGCGCTCCATACCATCCATACCGCAAACGCTAATAGCAATGATGGAATGGATATCCATAAATTTCGACGAGCGACTTTTTTACCACCTCCTTCCCAAAATTCTTCTACTTCAGGACGCCAGTCAGTAATGAGCTTACCACCTTTGAAGTTGTAATGACTGCCCATACGATTCCTCACTTAATATCGTCTATGCTTAGTTATAATTGGTGTTTTTATCACGTTAAGTCGCTATTGAAATCGCCATAGACTATCGTTTAGATTGCCAATAATCAGTCAGTAAACTTGAGCAATGACGGCATAGCACTAACGGATTTATTCACAGGCATTTGCTATATTTGTTGCAAATGATGACTTACGGTACTGTGATATGACGGTTATTAGTATTCATACATAGTGGTATACTGATGGCTAAAAGGGGTAGGAGGCAGGCAAAAATTTAGCGTCTAAAATAAGATTTGAGCGAATAATTTTTGCTTGTTGGTACGCTTTAATTTGCAGTTGAGATGGTTTAATAATAGGTAAAAGCCACAAATGATGAATAGCTTGCGAAGACACTCTTTATCACTTCATGCTTGGGGCGCCGTCCTTATCGTCGCTATTCTCTGCTTCATGTCAGCGATAGGAAGTGGTACGCTTGCTTGGGTAGCGAAGTCAGATGCTGAGGCTATTAATACGGCAGGCTCGATACGTATGGCAGCTTATCGTATAAGTTTTCAGCTCGCGACGGATTTTTCTGATGATAATCCTTTTAGTTCAAGTTTAAACATTCGGCAAGACAGCCTTAATCTTACTCATGACAAGCAAGTTGAAAAACAGGGTAAATTAGATTTTTCTAATAAAGACACCTCTGAAAAGGTCGAAATTCTTATTGAAGATATGGAAAGTCGGCTGGAAGAATTACAGACGTACCAGTTGACGAGTGCTAACAGAAGTACGCCCATTACCAATCAACTCAATCAGATAAAATCCCAGTGGTTTCAGGCTTTAAAGCCTGCG
The DNA here is from genome assembly GCF_002224105.1 of Psychrobacter sp. DAB_AL32B. Lineage (NCBI taxonomy): Bacteria > Pseudomonadati > Pseudomonadota > Gammaproteobacteria > Moraxellales > Moraxellaceae > Psychrobacter > Psychrobacter sp. DAB_AL32B. The sequence continues at coordinate 20,259 of NZ_NEXU01000119.1, forward strand.
TTATTAGGGCAAGATAAGCAGGCGTTTTATCGCGTTTCAGTCAAGTATATTGACGATGTTAATCGCTTGGTTAGCGAGTTGCAGTACAGAAACGAGCAGCGTCAGACATGGCAGCAAAACTTACAAATATTATCACTGATATTAACCATTATTATTATGCTGATTGGCATGCGCCGACTGCATCAAGCAGTACTAACGCCTATCAAGCAACTCATCAAAGCCAATAACCAATTTAAAAGAGGCAAGACCAATACCAGAGTGTCTATAACGGGTTATAGAGAGTTTGAGGTGCTTGGCAATTCTTTTAATGACATGGCAAGTACGATTGAGACCTATCAGCGCTCGCTTGAGAGTGAGGTGCAGATAAAAACCCAACATCTGACAAAAGCCAATCACGTCCTGTCGCTATTTTATGACTTTTCCAAATCCATTACCACCAACCAAGTCAGCTTGTATCGTCTCGATAAGTTGGTTGCTGATTTCAGTAAGACTTTGCCGCATTTAGAATTCACTTTATGTATACAGAATAAATATATAACCAATAAAAACGCCATCGTTCTACATGGCGAAAGAATGAAAGAGCTGTGCAAAAAGCTTAATTGCGATAACTGCGTGACCAAAAATGGTGAGTTCACTAAGTCTTATCCTATCAGCCATCAACAAGAAGAGTTTGGTGAGTTACGCGTTAGACCAAAGTCTATGCTAGTAATGAATCGTTCTTTTATCTCTGATGATGACAGTAGCGAGATAACGGCTTCACAGCGTATTCAGATGACAGCAACAGGCAGTATTTTCCCATTTTCGAGTGTTGAGTTGGATGCCCAAAATGACGAGTTAATCGTTGCGTTGACCAACTTAATCAGTGCGGCATTATCGCTGCGCAAACAAAGACAGCAAGAACATCAGCTTATTTTATTTGAAGAGCGATCGACCATTGCCAGAGAGTTGCATGACTCTTTAGCGCAGTCGTTGTCCTATTTGAAAATCCAAGTTAGCGTCTTAGAAAGGCATCTTAAAAATGCTGCCAGCGAGCCAGTTGAAGCGCCCATCTATCAAAATATCGAACAGATAAAAGTGGGGCTAGGTTCGGCTTATCAGCAGTTAAGAGATTTATTGGTGACGTTTCGCCTAACGATTGATAACGACAATTTTGATGAAGCATTGCACGAAGCTGCCAGTGAATTTGCTTTAAAAGGCAGTTTTAATGTGACAGTCCACAATCGTATTATGACGCTTAATTTAAGTGCCACCGAACAGATAGATTTGATTCAAATTGCCAGAGAAGCCTTGTCAAATATCAGCCGCCACGCCCAAGCGCAAAACGTAGAGATTCAGCTTGGCTATGAGGATGGTGATAAACATATCGTGATGAGTATCATCGATGATGGGGTTGGGATGTCAATGCTGGGCAGTGTCGATCAAACACAGCATCACGGTTTGATGATTATGAAAGAGCGCGCCCATGATATCGGCGGCGAATTGATCGTGACTGACAACCAACCACGCGGCACTATCATTACTGTAAGGTTTGAACCCAACTTCTTTGATGAAGATAGCAATAAAGACGCTTATTTGTAATCAAAAAAATGCTAGTTTTGAGCAATTAGCTGGTTATTTTTGAATGTATCATTTTTGAGTGTATCATTTTCGAGTAATTAAACTCTTGTACCATTTTTTTATTTGTGAGTATGTTATGAGCACCAAAGTTTATACCAGTACGTCTCCAGCTAGGCTATTATTGGTCGATGACCATCCTATGCTACGTCGAGGCATCTTCGAGTTATTAAGTCTTGAGGACGATGTCAAAGTCGTTGGTGAAGCCAGCAATGGTCAAGAGGCGCTAGCGTTCTTAGAAAATAATGAAGTGGATTTGGTGATACTCGACCATAAAATGCCGGTACTCACTGGTATTGAAACCTTAAGAGAAATCAAAGCAAGAAATATCACTACCAAGACCGTTTTGTTCACGGTTTCTGATAGTGGTGAAGACGTACAAGAAGCTTTAAAATTAGGCGTCGATGGTTATCTGTTAAAGGATATGGAGCCTGAGTTGATTATTATTGATATTAGAAAAATACTACGCGGCGAGCTGGTCATCAGCCCAAATCTGGCTTCGATATTGGCACAAACGCTACGCACGCCAAGTATTCAAGATATTGCCAGCAATCTGACCACCCGAGAGCTACAAGTGATTCAAATGATCGCTGAGGGGCTCAGTAATAAGATGATTGCCAATAGTTTAGATATTGCTGAATCGACAGTGAAAGTACACGTAAAGCATATTCTTAATAAAACGGGTCTACGCACGCGTGTCGAAGCAGCGGTTTGGACAGTAAACCATTTGTCTAAATAGCGATCTCTTAAAATAATGTTCACTAAGCTAAAGGTATTTATAGTCTAAACATAAAAACCCACCTAACTTTCGCTAGGTGGGTTTTTATGTTTAGACAGACAGACAGACAGACAGACAGACAAAAGGTCTGCATTTTAGCTTTGACTTTCTGCTGCAATCTGCCGATCGACCGATGACATTTTATACTCATCACCAAAGGCATCTTCAGGCTCTGCTAGCCAGAAATAGCACACAATCCACGCAATCAGCGCACCGATAGCGATAATATAAAAGAATTGATTGGGCTCAACAAAGGTATAAATGAATAAGTAGAATACCGCCCCAACGTTACCATAAGCGCCTGTCATTCCTGATATCTGACCAGTCAGACGACGCTTAATGGAAGGGATAATACCAAAGGTTGCGCCTTCAGCACCTTGCACAAATACCGAACATAGAATTGTAAATACGACGGCGATAAACAGCGGCCATTCGGCATTGAGCAAGCCCATCAGCACAAAGCCAATAGCGATACCAAACATATAAACCAACATCACTAAACGACGATTACCGACTTTATCAGAGATATAGCCGCCAAGTGGACGCGCCCATAAATTCACAAATGCAAACGTTGACGCAATCAAACCTGCTGCGGTTGGATCCAATTTCCAAGTTGCCGCAAAGAACATCGGTAGCATGGAGACAACCGCTAGCTCTGCGCCAAAGTTAGCAAAGTAGCTCACATTCAAAGCAGCAACCGATTTAAAGGGGTATTTATCATCTTCTGGAATACCGGCTTTGATTATAGGTAAATTCACACTGATGGCTTTATAAATTTGATAAACAATCATCAATACAAGCACGCTGTAGCAGACGATAGCGCCTGTCATACTTAAAAAATTCATCGCTTGGGTACGATAAACCAGCAATCCCAATACGCCATATAATGGAATAATAAATAGGCAATATAACCACAAATCTTTCCAAGTAGATACTTCTAAAGCCCCTGATTTTCGTGCTTTTTTATGTGTACCAACCTCTGGTCCGTCAGTGATTAAAAACCAATAAGCTACGCCATATACAGCTAATAGCAAACCAGATAAGGCAATTGCCCAGCGCCAGCCATCGTCACCACCAAAAAACTGTAAGGCTACAGTGGGTATGGTAATAGCTGCGGCAGCGGAACCAAAGTTACCCCAACCTGCATAGAAGCCTTCGGCAAAGCCAATGTCTTTTGGCTTAAACCATAAAGCTGTCATATGAATACCGACGACGAAACCTGCGCCAACGATAGACATGAATAACCGCGCGACGAATAGCTGCATGGCAGAATCACCAAAAGCGAAGAACCAAGTCGGTATTGCCATCACTACCATGAGTATGGAAAAAACGCGCCGAGGACCAAAACGGTCCAACGCCATTCCAACAATCACGCGACCAGGAATGGTCAAAGCGACGTTGGCAATCAGGAATAACTTAATATGATCAGGGGTCAAATAGCTTTCAGTCTGTAGCATCGACGTGGCGAGCGGCGCCATATTAAACCAGACATAAAAGGTGAGAAAAAAGGCAATCCACGTATAGTGAAGTGCTCTGATATCACGGCGTTCAAGCTCAAGTAATTCTTTTGCATGCATAATAATGTCCCCATTATAAATTCTGATGCTGGTAATGGGCACAAGATAGCAATAAGGGGGCTACATAACTATTGAGCGAAAGCAGTATAAGTACTCCTTTCCCTACTACTTAATAGGGAGTAATGAGTGGTTTTAGCTTTTTACCTATTCATTTTACTTATTCATCCATAGTCACGAACACATGAGAGTAGCAAAACATTTCAAAAAATGTTATTTTGTATAAACGATAATTATTATCATTAACGGTTTTGTCTTTATCTATAAGGCCTTTTTTTTAAGACAGCTAAAGATAAAAAGTACTAAGATAAATAACCCTAGGATAAGCAAGCCTAATATAATTAAATGAACCAAGGAGCTATCATGAGTGACGCCACCACCACCAACCCAGTCGTTCCAAGCCATTGGAAAATAAAACGTTCTACCCATTTCTTTACCAAGGGTAAAGTCCCCTCTGCCTTATTGACCCATCACAATACGGCAGAGGGTGTATACGGGCAAATCTGTGTCATGCAAGGCACGGTGACCTTTTATGGGTTTGCTGATGAAGCTGCCACTGAACCCGAAAAAACCATTGTCATCAAAGCCGGACAATTTGCTGTCAGCCCACCTCAGTATTGGCATCGTGTAGAGTTAAGCGACGATGCCCAATTCAATATCAACTTTTGGACAGAAGGTGATACAGGCAATAAGTCGATGTTCAATAGCTCAACCATACATACCAAACCTATTGAAAAGTTGTTTGATAAGCCAGAAGAATCCTAATCTGTGTTTATAACTTCTGCAAAATCTTAACTTATACGTATTGATCAGCGAAACAGCTACCTAAATAGGTAGCTGTTTTTTTAATAGTGAACGCTAGAGTTTATAGTAATGATAATAATAAATAGAAATAATCATTAACATTCATATTAAATGAATGTTATTATGTTTCCAATTTGATGCTATATGTAAATTATCGTCAAATGAATTTAACCAATTAACCGATAAAGTCTACTTAGCTGCCAAATCCCTAATCTCTACCTTGATGCTAATAGGCAGAGAGTTTTTAGGCAGCTATTAATGGATTTATATCAACGGGCAGTATTATTGTTAATTTTGGAAGTATCATTGCATTTATAAAAATTCATTTTAAATACATCTTTAAGATGTTCTATCTAGCTAATAGGAGCAAGATATGGGCGAGTACAAGAAGTATTGGTTAGGCTTAATTGCCGTCCTCGTCATCACCTTTACCTTTTTAGGCTGGGGCGGCGTAGAAATCTATCGTACCGCACCCCCTATCCCTGATCAGTATATTGATACTAATGGGAAAGTTTTAATCACAGAAGAAGATATCTTAGATGGTCAGTCCGCTTGGCAGCGTACTGGTGGTCAACAGCTTGGTTCAGTACTCGGGCATGGTGCTTATCAAGCCCCTGACTGGACAGCAGATTGGTTACACAGAGAGCTTGTAGCATGGTTAGATATCAGAGCAGAAGAGCTATATAGTCGTGATTTTGCTGCTGCTACTGACGATCAAAAAGCCGTGCTCAATGCGCAGCTGAAAAAAGAATATCGTGGTAGTGCCGTCAATGATAAAGACCAAGTGGTGTTATCTGATACTCGGATCGCCGCGATGAATGAGATTGCACCGTACTATATAGGTTTGTATGGTAATGAGCCTTCATTGCAAAAGTCTCGTGAAAACTTTGCAATGAAGAACAACACTTTGCCAAATCTTGAGGACAGACAGAAGCTAACCAATTTCTTCTTTTGGACAACTTGGATGGCTTCTACTAACCGTCCTGGTACTGATGCGACTTATACCAATAACTGGCCGCATGAGCCGCTTATTGATAACGTTCCGACATCAGAAAATATCATGTGGTCTATCGCTAGTGTGGTATTTTTAATCGCTGGAGTAGGTTTTCTGATTTGGGGTTGGTCTTTCTTACGTAAAGAAGAAGACGTGAAGCAAGTAACACCCGATACTGATCCATTAACTAGGATTGCGTTAACGCCTTCGCAAAAAGCGTTAGCAAAATATGGAGTTTTAGTCGTCGCATTGTTCGTCTTTCAGGTATTTATTGGTGGCTTTGTCGCGCATTATACCGTCGAAGGCCAAGAGTTTTATGGTATTCCAGTTGCTGACTTCTTCCCTTATTCACTAGTACGTACGTGGCATATTCAGGCCGCATTATTTTGGATTGCCACCGCATTCTTAACGGCAGGGTTGTTCTTGACCCCATTTATCAATGGCGGTAAAGATCCTAAATATCAAAAATTGGGCGTTGATATACTGTGGTTTGCGCTCATTATCGTGGTCGTTGGTTCGTTCGTTAGCCAATACTTTGCCATTGCCGGTATCATGCCAGCAAAATACAATTTCTGGTTTGGTCATCAAGGCTATGAATTTATTGACCTTGGTCGCTTCTGGCAGATTTTAAAATGGGTCGGTATTTTATTCTGGTTGGTATTAATGACCCGTGGTTGTTTACCGGCATTTAAACAAGAAGGCGATAAGAACTTACTGGCGATATTCTTTGCTTCTGTGGTTTGCGTCGGTTTATTCTACGGTGCTGGCTTGTTCTATGGCGAACGTACGCACTTAACCATCATGGAATACTGGCGCTGGTGGGTGGTACATTTATGGGTAGAGGGCTTCTTTGAAGTATTTGCTACTGTATCGCTTGCCTTTATTTTCTATAACTTAGGTTTGGTAAATAAAAAGATTGCTACTGGTTCCGCCATTGCTTCTGCGGCACTATTTATGCTCGGCGGTGTACCCGGTACTTTCCATCATTTGTATTACTCTGGTACTACCACCCCAGTGATGGCAATCGGTGCCTCATTTAGCGCGCTAGAAGTTGTACCCTTAGTCGTATTGGGTTATGAAGGTTATGAGCATTGGTCTCTGCAGCGTCAAGCGCCGTGGATGAACAAACTCAAATGGCCTATCATGTGCTTCGTTGCCGTTGCATTCTGGAATATGTTAGGTGCTGGTGTGCTTGGCTTTATGATTAACCCGCCGGTGTCATTATTCTATTTGCAAGGATTAAATACGACTGCTGCTCACTCTCATGCGGCATTATTCGGGGTGTATGGCTTCTTAGCGATTGGTTTTATCTTACTGGTTATGCGTTATATTCGTCCAGATTATATCTTTAGTGAAAAACTCATTAAAACCGGCTTTTGGGCGCTAAATATAGGCTTAGTATTGATGCTTGCGACCAGTTTATTACCCATTGGTATTTACCAAGCGTACGCTTCAATGACTGAAGGTCTATGGTATGCTCGTAGTGAAGGCTTCTTACAACAAGACTTCTTGCAAACACTACGCTGGATTCGTACCTTTGCTGACGTCATCTTTATCGTTGGTGCAGTATGTGTGGCTTTACAGGTAGTCAAATTCGCTTTTGCAAAGCCATCACACTCAAATTACCAACCTGATAATCCTGTCAATGATTAATAAAATGTGAAGCAATAGAGTGCTAATTATAAAATAGTGTAAAAGTAAAAAAGCCCTGATAATTCAGGGCTTTTTATTGGCTAATTAACAGTCTTTTCTATTAAAAGTCTTCTATGGTCAGTCCTAAATAAAAGAAATACAAACATTATAACGTGCTACTGGTATTAATTTTTCTTGCTTGCTGTGCCTACGCAGACAGAGGCTGCGAATAATTCATCCCAGCAGCACCGTATTCTTTAAAAGTGGATACACTAGATCATTTAGTCTTTTGAACATTGATATCTGTTTAGAAGACAACATCGATTACCTCATTTGATGTCTTTAGAATAATCTATATTTATTATTTATTTTATACAGCCATGC
>NZ_NEXU01000120.1:0-22899 GCF_002224105.1 Psychrobacter sp. DAB_AL32B
TCATATCCAGATGAAAATTATAGTCTTGAATTTAGGTCTTTCAATACAAAGCTTATTTCAGCTGCGCTAGGTATACATACTCCATATTTACAATCAGAACCAAATAATCGGATACTAGGATTGTGGAATATAAGTCCATAACGAAATATTTTATCAAAATAATAACTACTTAAAGATTTACAGCTATTAGAACAACTCATTCATCTCCACCACTTCATCAAAATCAAACCCTAACCCTAACTGTTCGCCCTTACGTTGTTTCATTTGTTCTATACGCAGTTTACGTCCAGAAACCAGTCGTAGTACCTCACGGCGTTGTTCAGTCGTCATTCCATGCCATAACTGACGCTCATTACGACTACGCAGGCAGCCAAAGCAATAGCCTTTTTTATTGCTTTGACAAACACCAATACAGGGATTGGCAATCTCGAACAGTTCAAACTGCTGATTCATGGCGACTCCATCGCTATTATTGTCATTCCTTTGACCTGCATAAATCTATTATGTCGTAACTAGTAAATAATAGTGTGCCGTTTAATTGTTACTATTTTCTTTGAGCGGGTGCTATGCTCAACTCTAATCGTCTATATTTAACAATCATAACAAAATTAATAAGTGAGATTATACGTGAACATTATTTATATTCATGGATTAGATAGTGATGCCAACTCTACCAAAGGAGTGTTGCTAGAACGCTATTGTCAGCAAAACCATCCTGATATTAATGTATTACGTCCGGATTTAAATAAATCGCCAAGCCAAGTTTTTAGCCAAATATTATCATTAGTAGAAAGTTTGAATAATAATGTTGAAGATGCGCAGTTTGAATCTACTCAAACGGTATTAGTAGGTAGCTCGTTAGGTGGATATTTTTCCACCTTAGTTAGCAACCATACAGGTTGTCCAGCACTGTTATTAAATCCTAGTACTCAGCCACATGTTACTTTACAGCGCTTTGCCGATAAATTAGTTCTAGATAGTCAAAGCGAAGAAGCAGCATCTAGAAATCGAATTTTTTATACCACGACAGGAGGTTGGGCAATCACCCAAGCAGATTTGCAATGGTTTGAAGCGCATCAGTTATTAAACGTTCATTATCCTAATAAAGTCTCTGTACTAATCAAAGAAGGTGATGAACTATTAAACCCTGAGCTGTCTAAACAGTTTTATAAAGAGCAGGGAGCGACGGTAAACGTACAAGCTGGTGGCGATCACAGGTTTAGTGACTTTGCTGAGCAATTGCGAATGGTGATTGATAGGTTACAGCAGTTAGTACAGGATTAAATAGACGACATTATATGACGTGAGCGACTGACTATTACCGTTAATGTCGCTATTTTTGGTTATAATGGTTCAATAGAATTAACCATACGTGAATAGTTAAGGATGCATTTGTGAGTCAATATAATGCGCAATCGTTAGAAGTTTTAGAAGGGCTTGAGCCAGTACGTCGTCGTCCTGGTATGTATACAGATACTACGCGTCCTAATCATTTGGCACAGGAAGTGATTGATAACTCAGTTGATGAGGCGCTGGGTGGTTATGCCAAAATTATCAAAGTTCAATTACATAGCGATGGTTCGTTATCGGTTGAAGATGATGGACGTGGTATGCCAACTGATATTCATCCTGAATTTAATCAATCCGGTATTGAGCTGATTTTGACCCGTTTGCATGCCGGTGGTAAATTTTCAACTTCTAACTATGAAGTGTCGGGTGGCTTACATGGGGTTGGTATCTCCGTCGTCAATGCCTTATCAACACGAGTTGAGGTGACAGTATGGCGCGATAGTACACAGTTTGAGATGGCGTTTGAGAACGGAGCGCCAGTGACGTCGCTCACTGAGACTATTAGCTCAAATAAACGTAAACGTGGTACTAAAGTACATTTTTGGGCGGACGGCAGTTTTTTTGATACTCCTAAATTTAACATTAAGCAGCTTAAACATAATTTAAAAGCCAAAGCGGTGCTAGCAGCTGGACTGACGATTGAATTCATTGATGATATCAATAATGAAAAAGTGGTCTGGCAATTTACTGATGGGGTTGTTGAATATTTAGATGAGCAGTTAGACGGTCTTGAAACGTTACCTGAAGTCCCTTTCTATTATCACCATGAGGCAAAAAATGGTGCCCGTGCAGGTATTACCTTTGCGTTGTCTTGGTTGCCTGATGGCGGTACGCCGATTCAAGAAAGCTATGTGAATCTTATCCCGACGGCTCAGGGCGGCACACATGTTAATGGTCTGCGGACAGGTATTTTAGAGGCGCTACGTGAGTTTTGTGATATTCATAATTTACTACCGCGTAGTGTAAAGCTGACCGCAGAAGATGTGTGGGACGGGATTAATTACATCTTGTCGCTTAAATTTTCTGAGCCGCAGTTTTCAGGACAAACCAAAGAGCGTTTATCGAGTCGTGAAGCTGCTGGAGCGGTACAAACGTTGGCAAAAGATGCCTTTAGCTTGTGGTTAAATCAACATGCCGATCTGGGTGCGCAGATTGCAGAATTGGCCATCAATAAAGCGGGACGCCGCCTTAAATCTGCTAAAAAAGTAGCCCGTAAAAAAATCACTCAAGGTCCCGCTTTGCCCGGTAAGCTCGCTGACTGTCGCGGTGACTTGCGCGATGGAGCAGAGCTGTTCCTAGTAGAAGGGGACTCTGCGGGCGGTAGCGCTAAACAAGCCCGCGACCGCCACTACCAAGCGATATTACCTCTGCGCGGCAAGATTCTAAACACGTGGGAGGTATCATCAGACACGGTGCTATCCAGTCAAGAAATCCATGATATTGCGATTGCAATCGGTGTTGATCCGGCTTCCGATGATTTGTCTGAGCTGCGTTATGACAAGGTATGTATTTTGGCGGATGCTGATTCCGATGGACTGCATATTGCCACGCTCATTTGCGCTTTATTCGTTAAACATTTCCCAGCGTTAGTTGATGCAGGTCATCTATTTGTAGCGATGCCACCGTTATATCGAGTGGACGTGGGCAAAGAGGTACACTATGCGTTAGATGAAACGGAGCTTAAGCACATTTTAGCCAATGTACCGGGCAACAAAAAAGCGCAAATTACACGCTTTAAAGGCCTAGGTGAGATGAGTGCAGAGCAGCTACGTGAGACCACCATGAACCGTGATACTCGTCGTTTAGTACAGCTCGATATGGATGATATGGTATTGACCAACAGTGTGATGGATATGCTGTTGGCTAAGAAGCGCGCTGCTGATCGCAAATCATGGCTTGAGAACAAAGGCAACTTAGCTGACATCTCATAAGTGCTATCAGTTAACAGCCTCTATCAAGCGGCTATCATTATTTATGATTAAGTAAGCTATAACATAACAAAATCATGCAAAATCCAGCTTAGTGGCAGAAGCTTAGTGTTATTATACGAGTATCTTTTACTATATGGTGCCGTCATGACATCAAAGTTTTTTAATCGCTCTAAAGCTGCTGCTCAATCTACGCGCTCTAAGATATTACCAAGACTTAGCAAAAAACAGCTGGGTAATTTAGTGCCAAGACGTGGTAATAAAGTTGCGCCAGTAATCGCTGCAGCTTTATTAAAAGCTGCAGGCTGGCGTACGGTTGGAGAGATTCCAAATATTCCACAGGCAGTTGTGTTAGCGCTTCCGCATACGTCGAATGTCGATGGTGTTTATGCGATACCCGGTTTATTTGCTCTTGACCTAAAAGTCAGCATCATGGGCAAACATACGTTATTTAAAGTGCCAGTACTCGCACAGTTGTTGAATTGGATAGGTGTTGTTCCTATTAATCGCAGCAATAAAGGCTCAGTCCTACAAGCCAGTATTGATCGATTCAAAACTGGTGAACCACTGTTTTTAGGATTGTCGCCAGAAGGTACACGCGAGTACACGAAAAACTGGAAAACTGGTTTTTACTATCTAGCCGTGGGCGCTGGTGTGCCCATCTTGCCGGTAGCGCTCGACTATAAGACCAAAGAAATACGTTTTATGTCTTTGGTTTATCCTACCGGAAATATCGAAGCGGATTTGCCGAAAATATATGCCCAGTATCAAGGTGTTTTGCCAAGACATCCTGAGCGCCTGTCGCAGCCATTAAAGGACGTTAATAATTTAGCTGGTTAACATTATTTTTAAAACAGTCATTCACAAGCATCTATATATAAAAACCCCCTGATATGAATGTATCAGGGGGTTTTATCTTTATTCTAAGGGTTTGGTTCAATGCTATGTGGTATAAGCAATTTACTAGCCTACAGGCATTTTAAAAGTGCAGTTAACCCTTAGTTAGAAGCGCTAACACCACCATTGACAGGCAGATTAACACCGGTAATCATTGCTGCATCATCACTGGCCAAAAACATAATGGCGGCTGTAATATCAACAGGTGTCGCTGTTTTTCCTAGTGGAGAGTGGGTCAAAAAAGGATTTGAACTGGTATCCGTTGTCACTAAGCCAGCAGCTACTGCATTAATACGCACACCATTTAGTGCGTTTTCTAATGCCATTGCCTTTGTGGTATCAGTCAAGCTGTTTTGTTCAGCTTTATAGGTATTAATATTCCAATCGGCTGCTATAGCAGTTAGCGTTGATACATTAACGATATTACCTTTTGTTTTTATTAAATATGGAATGACTGATTGATGAATACCAACGGCAGTATCTATATTGACCATCACATCAATATGCTCATATTTCTCAAGCACATGCTCTATTAATCTTACAATTTGGGTTGGATCATTAACATCACTGGTTATTGTAAGGTGGTTACCTGTATTGATCCATGTATGATCTTGCGGAAGCTCCTTGTAGATATACTCTAACAGGTCATGATTAATGCCGACCAGTATGCAATTAGCGCCTTCTCTTGCGAACCTAGTAGCAGTTGTAAGACCAATATCTGAATCTGCACCTGTTATGATAACGGTTTTTTCTTTAAAGCGTTTCATGATGTTCTGTCCTTATTATCATACGATAGTCATTAAATAAGTAAAATTGATAAGCAATTTTTAGGCATTTTATAATCTATAAATCGATATACCAGCGCTACGGCTTTTATATCATCATAACAAGCCGCTGCTATGAAAGCGACTGTGTATAATTGTTCTTATATAGTTTGATTTTTCGCTAAGTAGTGCGGCAATGACAATCACGATAGCATGATGTGTGTAAGTTGCAACGTACACTATGCCATATTTATTTGATACCAAAAGGTTGGGACTGTGTCCAATTCGACTACCGTAATATCTGATTGGGGTGATGTTGACAATGAGTTAGCCTGTTATTTGCACGCAGATGCTATCGAAATTGTATTGCCTAATATGCCAGAACTTGAAAATACGTATGAGGCTAAATATGACGCTCGGTACTATGACTATCGATTGCCATTGGGTAAATTACACCTATTAGAGCTGGTGGTATATTTACTTTATAGTATTTCATCGGCTAATGTGGAGACTGTACGTAGGACAGCCGTTAAGTCTGCATTGGCATGGCACAAGATTTATTTATCTAACCATAAAAACAACCAGACGCCTACTGCTAACGTATTGGTCTTTGATATTCAGTTTAAGAGCGCCAGTACTAAAGCCCATAACTTGCACGATAAAAATGTTCAAGACGGTATAGGAAAGCGCTTTAAACATGGTTTCGCTCCCCGCTACTTTATGGAGGATCTAATAATAGATATCAGTGACAGTTTGCAGCCGCTACAAATATTTAGCTGGCACGATTGGCACTCTCTATTAGCAGCACTACAGACCCCATGCGAGCTGTGGCGATTCTTAGCGTACCGTTTAGAGCAGCTGCAGCATACAGCCAGTAGCCCTGTGTCAAGTTCTGAGTCTGAAGATAAGATTGTCACTCAGTTTCTGAACAGTCCAGCTTTATTTGCGCCTGCTATCGCCATAGATAATGCACTGATTAAATATGGTCTGCAGCATGAGCCTAATTCAGCGCTCATAGCGATGACGCTTGCGCAAAAGAATCATAGCACTACTGCACAGATGTATCAGCAGCACATGGTACAAGCGGCTATTTTGTGGTCGCAACTTAGCACCCAGATGATTGCTGCGGTCAATGAAAAGCTTGTCGCTAGTAAAAACAAAGACGAGTTAGGATTAACGTTTGCTCAGTGGCAGCAGCAAATACTAGACGAGTCATTATTTTCATGCCATGAACTTGTTCGTACTTTATATAGACATCCTAAGCAAGAACAGGTATTGCAGAAAAAAGGCTATGTAGTGCACCAACATTCCTATGAAAGTTTAGGGCGGCATTATGTGCTGATATTCTATGGACAGGAGTCAGAAGGGCAGCATAGCAAGGCGACTATTCAACCAAATCTGTCAAAAATTGCGCAAGACGTTGCCACACGTTTACCAGTTGCTGAGCTTCATCATATCATTGTGCTTGGTATCGATTTTATAACTGAAGCTGAAGATACTTTCATTGATATTGATCTATGGATTCAGCCAGTAGCTGCTATGACCCAACGCGAACGTCAGCTGACCAAGCAAATACAGCGCTTACATCAGCAAAGTCAGAATCATGATCAGCACTCTCATCACAGTCTGGATGAACCAGAGAATTCAAAAGCTAGGCAAATAATTCAGGAGCCTAAGAAAAATCTATAAGTTAATGAATTACCAGGGTTTCAGATAAATGTCTCTATCCCAGCACGCAATGGTGAATTCTAAATAAAATATAAATCATCAACCATAAAAAAAGACAGCCTGAGCTGTCTTTTTTTGTGCAAAATGAATTAATAATGAGGAATTATTTTAAATTATCATCATCATCTTTGTTAGTAAAACCACTACTGGTGGTGAAATCATTACTATTGTCGTCAGTTTCGATATGTGTGACATCAACCGTATCTGAACCTAAATGATTAGAAGTACGTGAATCTGAACCTAATTGAGTAGGAGTACTTGTATTAGGGTTATCAAGATCTGTACCTACTACAGGAGTGGTAGTTGCTACCGGCTTCGTAGTTGCTACAGGAGTGCTATTTGTCGCCGCGCTCGGTGTGTTCTCACGAACCGAAGACGCAAATTTATCTTGAGTCGATGAACTCGGATTTAAAGCAGATTTCGCTTTTGCTTCGTCACGTTCTCTGTCCATTTTGTCCTGCATTTTGCGTAGGAAACGTGCTGCTGCTTCTTGACCACCAAGACCAAACGATAGGGCAAATGCAACCGCCACCGCACCTAGGGTTAGACCAAATGCTAGGTTAACAATAGAATCAGCAATACCCATCGCTTTTAGACCCATGGCAAGTACTAAGCCCATGATTAATACGCGAACGATATTTGCTAGGAATTGCGAACCTTGTTCAGAACGCTCGACGACACCAGCAATGATGTTGGCAAGCCAGAAACCAATAAACAGGATGATCGCGCCTAGGATGATATTGGCACCGAAAGCGATAAACATCGTAATGATTGCTGAGATAGGCTCAAAACCTAGTAAGTCAGCTGCTGCGATAGAGGCAAACAACATCGCAAAGAAAATAATAGCGTAACCGACTAAATCAGAAACTCTCTGATTACCCATAGCATCTTGAAGACCAACTTTGGCGGGTAGTTGATTGATCTGAGTGTTTTCAATCAAGCCTTTAATAATGTTAGCGACCATACGCATGATATAGTAAGTCACTACTAAAATTGCTATCGCCATAAGAATATTAGGCAACGCTGCAGTGATTTTATTAAGCATGTTGGTTGCAGGACGAGCAATGACTTCGATCTTCAACGCTTCTAAGGCTGCGATGATAGTAGGGATAATGATGACTAAAAAGGCTAAAGACCCTGCTATATTAGGTAATTTGTTTTGATCATTTAAGCCGGCTTTTGAAGCCAATGCTTGTACGTCAAACGTTGCCACTAAGTTGGTAACGATGCCACGCACTACTTTAGCGATAACATAACCAATCAGCAGTATGATCCCAGCTTTCAAGATATTGGGAATTGCGTCAAATATTTGGCTGACCATGATACTTAAAGGAGCAAACAAACCATCAAGCTCTAACTGACCTAGTACCATTGTTAGTACTATCAGTAAGATAAACCAATAAACGATGTCAGCAATAGTGCTGCTCATAGGTTTCACGCCCGCATGAGCACTTAAACGCTCATCCATCGTTGTTTTCGCGAGTCCAGCATTGATAGCGGTACGTGCAACGGTTGCAATAACCCAACCGATTACACCAACAGCAATTGCGCCAATGAGATTAGGAATAAATGCCAATACTTGATTGACCATATTCGCAAACGGTGTCGAAATAGAATTTAGATTTAATTGGCTAAGTGCGCCTGAAATAGCGATTATGAATATAAACCAAAAAACAATCTTCGAGATAATGCCCTCTAAATCGTAGCTTTTACCGGTTGAAGAATTCATACGCTGGTTGAGATTGACTTTAGATAACACACCACGCACAAGCGCAGCAATACCGAGAGCAACCAGCCAGCCAATGATGAAAATCAAAATAGCGCCGATGATGGAACCTATAGGGCCACCAAGATAACCGTTGAACGATGTAAACATTGGATTCATCCTGTCCTCCTTGAATAATCATGTATAAGCGATTAAGTAATGCATGCTGCTAAATATGAGCATTTTTACTTTTAGCAAACACATACCTAATTATTAGTATTTTTAATTAAAATTATTTAAGAACGTAGTTGTAGACTGACTTTGGCGATTGTTAACAAAATCTACGTTCTGTTACTTGTTACCTTAACTAATTTAGCTTAGCTGATGTAATGATAGATTTAAAGACAGAAAGCTTAACCACTTACTATAGTTGTGTGATAAGTTGTTATTTTTGCGGCAAATATTAACATAGACTGTACATTTGACCGATAATTTCAAGGGAATCATAGCCCCCAAAACTAAGATTTGCTATTATAAGAGAATGTGACATCTCGCCACTATTATTACAATTTGAGAGTATTCTATGAAAAAAATTACTACCCTAAGCGTCAGTGCACTTGCTAGCGCTATGTTATTAATCACAGGTTGTAGCACTAACAACGGTAATCAAGAAACCGCGGCCCAAAGCGTTTCTGTCACTGAGCAAAGCCCAGCAAATGAAAAAGTGGGTTATAGTTTGGGCTTTATGATGGCGGAAGGAAATAAGGAAGCGGTTGGCGATTTGGATCTTGATACCTTTGAGAAAGGCTTTCGTGACGGCTATGAAGGCAAAGACTCAGCGTTGACTAAAGAGCAAATGGAAGAAGTATTGATGACTTATCAAAAAGAACAAGAAGAGAAGTTTGTGAAAGATATGGAAAGCAAAGCGGGTGAAAATAAAACCAAAGGCGCGGCATTCCTAGCAGAGAATGGTAAGAAAGCAGGCGTAAAAACCACAGCTTCTGGTCTACAATATAAAGTAGTGACCGCAGGTACTGGCAAATCACCAAAAGCAACTGACGTGGTTGAAGTAAATTACGAAGGTAAATTGATCGACGGTACTGTATTCGACAGCTCTTATGAGCGCGGTGAGCCAATTGAATTCCCACTCAATCAAGTTATTGCTGGCTGGACTGAAGGTCTACAGTTGATGAAAGAGGGTGGTAAATACGAGTTTTATATTCCAGCTGATATCGCTTATGGCGAAGCGGGCAACGCAGGTATCGAGCCTAACAGCACGCTTATCTTTACTGTTGAGCTATTAAAAGTAAAATAATGCGTTATTAGCATTGTTAAGAAGCAATGATAAAAGATATCTATAAAAGATAACAAAAAAGCCCTCTAATACTAGAGGGCTTTTTTTGTAACGGGTTTTGTGACAGGTTTTATGACTGATTTTGTGACGAAAGCTATTAGGATTGAAGGTTTTTTAATTCAACAGCATAGGGTTTGCACAACCGATATCAGTGAGCGTATTAGAGTCAATTCAGGCGTTACCTAAAGATTTTTTTGAAAAACTTTAGAATTACGACCGTTATTATATTGCTCACGGCGTGCTTCAGGTAAGGCGCTCGCTTCAACTTCAGCAAAACCTTGCTCGACAAACCAATGCGCGGTACGAGTGGTGAGTACAAATAGCTTGTGTAGTCCATGGCTGCGGGCTTGTTGCTCTAAAAACGCCAGTAAATCAGCACCGCGGCTACCGCTGCGATATTCAGGATGTACCGCAACGCAGGCAACCTCAGCTGAATCTGCATCGAGCGGATAAAGTGCTGCACAGCCTAAAATCATGCCATCGCGCTCAATGACGCTATAGTTATCAATCTCTTGCTCCAAACGCTCGCGTGAGCGGCTAACCAAGATGCCTTGCTCTTCTAGCGGCGATAATAGTTCTATCAGCCCCACCACATCGTCGATGTCAGCACGGCGAATCTCTTCATAAGGGTCGTGGCTAATCAGTGTCCCAGAGCCATCACGAGTGAATAGCTCCTCGAGTAGTGCGCCGTTTTTGGCATAAGAAATAATATGAGTGCGATGAACGCCTTGGCGACAAGCATTACTGGCACAGCTTAAAAAGTAATTAATCTCACAGTTCAAATCACGGTCACGTAAGAAGCGGTCGACTTCATTTGGAATCATTTCACGTAATAAACGATCATCGTGATTGATACCGGCTTCCTCGCCCAAGAATATAAGTTTGTCAGCGCCAAGTGCTACGGCTGCACTCAGAGCCACGTCTTCAGCCAGTAAGTTGAAAACTTCCCCAGTCGCCGAATAACCCATTGAGCCTAAAATCACAATATGGTCGTGTATTAGGTTATTTTTAATCGCTTCAACGTCGATAGAGCGTACTTCGCCCGTCATCTGGTAATCAACGCCATCACGGATACCATAAGGACGAGCGGTCACAAAGTTACCTGAAACCGCATCAATGCGCGAGCCATACATGGGTGAGTTTGCAAGCCCCATCGACAGTTGGGCTTCAATCTGCAAGCGAATAGCACCAACGGCTTGTAATATAGAAGGCATTGCGACGCGGGGTGTCACGCGAATATCTTGATGCAGTGGCGAGGTGATATCAGCATCTTTGAGGTTTTTTTCGATTTGTGGTCGTGCCCCATGCACCAATACCAGCTTGATACCCAAGCTATGCAATAAAGCAAAGTCATGAATCAGTGTACTAAAATTTGGATGATTGACCGCTTCACCGCCAAACATAATCACGAACGTTTTGCCGCGATGCGTGTTGATATAGGGGGCAGAATTACGGAACCAATGGACGTATTCAGGGTTGATCTGGGGCATGGCGCTAGTAGTCATAATGGCAGCAATAGTCGTTAGAATAAGAAAAAGGGCGTGACAGAAAATGCTTGTCGCTAAAGGATCGCTAAAGATTTACCATAGCAAAAAACGCCGTTATGAGCTATCTTTTATTTCAGTGGCTTAATAAGCCTTTCTAGCTGATTAATGATATACACAACCTCAACACGCGGTTAGTATACGTATAAACGCTTTTTGTTATGCTAAGCGCTATTGCTTTCCAGATAGCTTACGCAGATAATTGATAAAAATAATAAAGTTCAAAAAACTAACATGATTAAGTATAAGAATATATGATGATAGCTTGCTCACCATCATACATTTTAAAAAACCATTAAATTTTATTAGCTTCGTTTTTTACCAGCTTTGTTTTACCGATACATTAACCAGGGATAATGAATGTCATGAAGAAAAGTAACCATTTTGCTAATCCATTCAGTGCATGGAGCGGACACCGCTTGTTTCATGTTGTCGCCGGTACGCTCGTTGGCGTAATGGCAGTAACGCAGGCATCAGCGATGTTGCCCACGCCAGAACAAGCGGTTGATAATTCAGTGGCCGTTCAGTCAAATACCAACCAAGCCAGTCAGTCAAATGCGCAAGCGGTCAATAGTAAAATCACCGCGTCATTGATTAGTGTGGATGCCAATGGTCAAGAAGTGCTAGTTCCTGTGACGGCAAATACGCGTTTGCAGTCAGGTAATGTCCTAGAGTATCAAGGCTATTTTACTAATACCAATGCCGATCGAGTCCGTAAAATGACCGTGACGATGAGCATCCCAGAACAAGTGGAATTGCTGCGCGCCGTCTCTCCTGATTTTCCCTATGGCAGTGCGGACGGCAATACTTTTGCCCGTATGCCGTTACGTGGAAAGGTTGACAATCAGCTGCAAGAAATTCCTTTAAAGTTCTATAAAGCAGTACGCTGGGACCTCGAAGGTGTTGGCCTTAATGATACCGTCGCGGTTAAATACCGTGCGCGTGTTAAATAAGTAAGCCGTTTTTAAGTGCATGATTTTAAGTGACTGATTTTAAGTAAATGCTTTAATACTAGGTTTTGCTTGATCGGTATTTGCTTAGCATTTAGTTAGTATTTACAGCATCAAAAAAGCACCACAGTTTATTGCTGCGGTGCTTTTTTGTCGTCAGCAGTGGAGTCGTAGTCACTGTGCTTATCTATCAATTAGAAAATTTCATATTTGCGCTGAGTCTTTTCTTTAACGGGTCTTTTTCTCTAATGGAGTTTTTTCGTGAATTAATTGCTTAATTGCACTAATTTGGGCGGTAGTGGCTTGCGCGCCAGCACTAATAAGGGCACTACGCTGGCTCGTATCTATTGAGCTGATGTGACCGACATTGGGGATAATAATAATATCAGCGCGATCACGCTCATGACGCATCGGTACGACACGATTGATGTTTGATTGCTTAGAGACATTAGCAACGTTAGAGGCGTTAAAGGCAATATTGTTTTCAAGAAATCCCCAAAAGCTGGTTAATGAATTAACGGTCGGTATTTTATTAGTAGTAGGAATATTAGCGTTAGCAGCAGTGACATCAATGGCGATGACAATGTCGGCACCCAAATCACGGGCGCTATCAACTGGCACTAAACTAACCACGCCACCATCGATATATTTTTTGCCAACTTTTTCAGGAATTCGCGGCGCAATAAAAATATTAGGGACGCTACAGGATGCTTGTACGGCAAGCCCAGCATCACCAGTGCTAAAGACGGCTTTTTTTAGCGACTGCTTTTCGGCAGCAACCGCGGCGAAGCTGATTGGGAAACTTTCTATCGTTCGTCCACCAACATGAGCATTAATAAAGTTTTTGAGCTTAATACCTTCGATAAAGCCTTGGTTAGATAAGGTAAAGTCTGTCAACTCACTATCAGCTGTGTTCAGTGCTAAACGTTCAAGCTGCTTTGCTGTATAACCACTGGCATATAGGCTACCCACCAAACTACCGACGCTGGTGCCGACCACCAGCGTCGGTGTGATACCGTTCTCTTCTAGTGCTTTAATCACGCCTACATGAGCGAAACCTTTGGCACCACCACCACCCAACACTAATGCCACCTTAGGTTTATTCGGCGTCAGCGTCACTGTTGGAGCGACTGGCGTCAAACTATTGCAAGCACTAATAAATAGCCCAAATAGGGTAAGCAGACTAATACGCAATAGTATTAAATAATGACGGCTTAAATAATAACGATAGGGGTAGCGCATAGAATGAACGGACATAAAAAACCTTATAATTAGCGTCATAAAACAAACCATTGCTGGATGATAGCCTATGAACCCTATTAATTATTTGTTTACTCATAAATCGGCTAGACGTCGTATGACTAAATAGCTTAGCATAAGCCATTAGGTGGTTAGTTATCATGATAATTTAGCGTTATAGCTTAGCGTTTTATAGAGTATTGATTATTATCACATTATAAGACAGCTTATAAAATGCTAGAGATTTTAACATCAGACGGTTGACTCCATATAATTTATATTAACATCGTTAGGATTCTTGATGCCCACATCGGTTAACTCTGCTTCACCTCATTTATCAGACCCTATATTAAAGAATGCATCAAAGCATGCAAGCTCTGATATGGTCGTCTCAGCAATTGATATGCCGGTGACGGCGCTGGCAGGTGTTGGACCAAAAGTAGCTGAGCAATTAACCCAATTGGGTATCGCCCGTATTTTTGATTTGCTGCTACATCTGCCGCGTGATTACGAAGACCGCAGTCGCTTGGTATCGATAGGCGATGTGGCTCATGGGCAAGCCGCCTTAATTACTGGTCGCGTCGTGCATGTCGATACCAACCGCAGCGGCATGACAGTGATTGTAGATGATGATACGGGTACGATATCTTTGCGATTTTTCAAGGTTTATCGTGGACTTGCTCAAACTATGTGCTTAGGTACGCATTTGCAGTTGTTCGGTGAAGTCAAAGTCAGCCGTTACGGCAAGCAAATACATCATCCTGAATATCAGATTATCAGCAGCAATGAGACAGTAGTAAATACCGGTTTACAGCCTATTTATCCAAGCGTCAAAGGTTTACATCAAAATAAGCTGCGCACGCTAATTAAGCTTGCCTTGCAAACGGTTCGTAGTCAGGGTCTACCAATGACCTTGTTTACGCCTGAGGATTTTGCAGTCGTTGCTGACTTGCCGTTAGTGCCTTTTGAGCCAGCTAAATTATCGATAACAGAGCCCGATTATCCAGAAGATATCTTCTCAACATTGGCGCGCAGTGTGCCTGACCATACTATTCGCAATAGCGTCAATAGAGCTGATCCATCCCTTTATAATGCAAATTATAATTCCAATAATGATGCCAATACAGTTGCTGTTAGTACGGCTAATAATAATGTCTATAATCTGACGATATTTGAAGCCTTAGTATTACTGCATACACCGCCTACTTATACCGACGCCGGTCAGCAATATAAACTGTTAACCCAGCTAAGTGCCCGTACTCATGCTGCCTGTCAGCGCCTCATTATTGAGGAACTGACCGCGCATCAGCTCAGTCTATTATATCGACGTCAGCAATTACATCAGTACAAAGCGCCCAAATGTGCCATGCAAAGCCCATTGGCTGATCAGTTATTTGCCGCGCTACCATTTGATTTGACGGGCGCACAAAAAAGAGTCATGAAAGATATTACTGCTGATATGGCAACATCCATTCCGATGTTGCGATTGGTGCAAGGTGACGTAGGCGCGGGCAAGACGCTGGTTGCGGCAGGCGCGGCTGGCTATGCGCTTGATAGTGGCTGGCAAGTCGCTGTCATGGCACCGACGGAAATATTAGCAGAACAGCATTTGGTCAATTTTAAACAATGGTTTGAGCCGTTAGGTATTGGCGTCGGCTGGCTCGCTGGTAAGCAAACGGTGAAGCAGCGCCGCGAAGCGTTAGAGGCAGTAGCAGAAAATACCGTACAAATTATTGTCGGCACTCATGCGTTATTTCAAGAACAAGTCAAATTTGCTAAATTGGGACTGGTTATTATTGATGAACAGCATCGGTTTGGTGTCGAACAACGTATGGCGTTGACCAATAAAGGCGTGGCTGGTAGCACACCGCATCAGCTGATTATGACCGCAACGCCAATTCCGCGCACGTTGGCGATGAGTGTTTATGGTGATATGGATACCTCGATTATCGATGAATTACCACCGGGACGCACGCCAATTACTACTGTTACCATTGACCGTAATCGCCGTGATGAAGTGATAGAACGTATTGCGGTGAATTGTGAGGCAGGTAGGCAAGCGTATTGGGTGTGCTCACTGGTGGAAGAGTCTAGCGTGCTAGATGCGCAAGCCGCTGAAGCTACTTACGAGGATTTAAATGAGCGCTTAAATATTCGTATTGGCTTAGTGCATGGCAAAATGAAAGGGGCTGACAAACAAGCTATTATGCAAGCATTTAAAGCAGGGCTGCTTGATCTATTGATAGCCACCACGGTCATCGAAGTTGGAGTTGATGTGCCGAACGCTTCATTAATGGTCATCGAAAATGCGGAACGCTTGGGGCTGTCGCAATTACATCAATTACGCGGGCGCGTCGGGCGCGGTTCAACCAAAAGTTACTGCGTGCTGCTCTATCAAAAGCCGCTATCTGAAACGGGTACTGAACGCTTGAATGTATTGCGTGATAGTACCGATGGCTTTGTGATTGCGCAAAAAGATCTAGAATTGCGTGGCCCTGGTGAGCTGTTAGGCAAACGCCAAACGGGTAATATTGGCTATTATTTGGCTGACCTCATTCGCGATGAGCAGTTATTTGCTATTGCCCAGCGGCTCGCAAAACATTTAATCGCAGATCCTGCGCGTAAAGCGGATGTCAGCCAGCTCATTCATCGCTGGATGCCGGAAGCCAGTCGCTATACCAATGCTTGAGGCTAACTAATTGCATCTTTGTTTATGGCTAACAGCTAACAATTTCCCATGTTCGTTTGCATATAAATGAGTGTAGCAGTATCTCAGTTAAGAGGTCGTCGCTACTTTTATCCAACCCAGAATTTAGCCCGAAAAATCTAAACTTCGCAGCTTGTTATCATGATCTAGTCTCTTAATATCTGGACTTTTAATTACTAATATTTAATGGGTTATTAGCCTAATAAATCTCTAGTAAAGACCAGTTTTTCTCATCCCATCCTAATTTAAATTGAGAATATAAAGAGAAGTTCTTTGTATTCTTGTCGACGAATATCTACTTATCAGTTCACTAGTCAATGTTGATATGTGGCTACTAATGTGGCAGTTTATGCAGTAGATCGCTTTTTTTAGTAGTCTATTGTTTACTTGTATTTTATTTTTACAGTATTTTTTGCGAAAAAATACGCTGTCGAAAATATATGGTAACTAGTAATTTGACGGATTCTGACAGGGAGTTAGAAGCTTGATTGGCTTAATATTGCCAGCTCATGTCTTATCTGTTTAATGATTATCGCTCTATCTAGGCGATTATCTCCTGCATAAATTTTCAGACAAGGATGTCCCATGAAAAAGATTTTAGCACTCACCTGTGCTATCGCTACGCCATTATTTTTCAGCCAATCTGCTTTTGCAGAATTCGATTACTTTAAAACTGATGGTAGCTTCAAACGCTTTTCGGTCTCTGCCGGTTGGTTACATGCTGCTCCGCAAGGCACTGCCAATCCATTGCAAAACACGACAGCCATCAAAGATGGTACTGTCGCTGAAAACGGCAGTGTTAAAGTCAAAACCGTACGAGATGTACTTGTTAAAGGTCAGAAAGGTTTCGGTCTTATAGACGGCACTTTAGGCGCTTTAGGCGCTGAGACGGATTTGTCCAACGTTCTTGTGCTAGGTGATGTTTCTGGTACTACTGAAATCAGTGGCTTAGAAAGCTGGAGTAGCGCTGGCACGGGACTGCAAGCTGACGATGCAGATACGGTAGGGTTGTTGTTTAACTATTACCTTACTGATAACTGGTCGATGGAGTTGAAAGCGGGTATACCACCGAAGGTAGATATCTTAGGTAAAGGACAAGTTTTTGCACCATTAACTGGCAAAGTCAGTCCAAGTGGTATTGCAGGAGGACTGTTGGGTGATTTCGAGATTTCAAAAGATATACCTATCACTAACTTAGAGCAGGGTGATGGTGTGGCTTCCAGTGCTCGAGCATGGTTGCCAGCAGCTGAAGTACATTACCAATTTGGTAAATCTGGAGTCAATAAGTTCCGTCCTTATGTCGGTGCTGGGGTGCTTTACGCCTATTTTAATGACATTGAGCTCAATCCCGGTATTCGTCAAGATTTAGAGATGGCAGGACATCAGATTCAAAATATTAAAGATAATAAAGCCGGTGCTGCTTTAGAAGATGTGAAATCTGCTAGCGGCATGAGCGTGGATGTTGAAGCTGACAGCGCTTTTGCGCCGATCGTTACGCTTGGAGCAACTTATGACTTTAATGACAGATGGTTTGGTGTGGGCTCTATTTCTTATGCGAAACTAAATAGCGACACCACTATTACGGTAAAAAATGATACAGGTGAAGAGTTGATCCGTTCGAGTACGACTCTTGATATCGACCCATATATTACTTATCTCGGCGTAGGGTATCGTTTTTAATGTAACGTTTATAAAGAGTTTAAAATATTGGCGTAAATATAACGCACACCTTCAAAAGTGTGCGTTATATTTTTTACGTGACTAATAATCAGTTATGAATGATAAGTGATAAATAGTGTTCATACCCAACCCAAATAGTTTGCGTGACGTTCTTACTCTTGTTTGACTATATAGCGCCTATTGATGACGTATGCTGTAAAAAAGTTTTTGCCCTAAAATATCTTTAGAAAATCCCAAACTTACGAACATAAGACACTATATATATAAATAAGATGATGGCTTAATATATGCTATCCTCAATAAATTTATAGACTATTGTAATAATAAACAGTGTCTTAGAGACCGTTATCAACTTCTTTACTAAATAAGGTCTATCGTAAAGCGCTCTGATTTTTATTCCAATTGCTTATGACGTTTTATGGTTACTTATTACTGTTACTACACCTTATTCATCTCAGTTTTTTAGCATCAATATATTAAATATACCAATTTTATTACTGTCCATATTTATAGAGAGTTATCATGAGCGATGTTGAAGACAACAAGCCGCCAGTTGAATCTGAGCTACCACCATACCGTCAATCGGACAGGCTGATAAATAAGCCAGCGTCAAAGTTTCCTCTATGGTTGTTGCCAGTATTGGCAATCGTGCTTGTTATCGGCGTTTTGGTTGGAAAGTATTGGGGTGGCGATAAAGCAGCGACAAATGATTTGCCAGCCTCTACTAATACGCAAAGTAGTGACGGAGAGGTAAATGATGTTAATACTGAACAAGCCGTCCTATCAGTAGAAACTGTGATGCCAAGCCAAGATAATATTGGTAATACCCTAAGTGCTGATGGAACCATCAATGCCAAAGATATCGCGAATGTCAGTGCTAAAGTGAATGGCGTGGCGATTGAGCGTATATTGGTTGAAGAAGGCGAGCGCGTCAAAGCCGGTCAAGTACTGGCAATATTTGATACCGATGCGATGGAGCAGCAAGTCTTGCAAGCTGAAGCAGACGTTGCCGAAGCAGAAGCAACGCTTGCCAATGCCACTGCCGATGCCGCACGCGTCCTGCCACTCATTGATATTGATGCCATCAGTAAACAAGAAGCAGATCGCTATCGCACTTCCAAACTGCAAGCGCAGGCTGCGCTACAAGCATCTAAAGCTCGGCTGAGTACGCAGCGCTTAAGTGTTAACAATGCCAACGTGGTCGCACCCGTTAGCGGTGTCATCAGTGAAAAAATGGCTGAAGTTGGTATGGTTGCGGGTGGAGAGCCATTGTTTACCATTATTAAAGGTGGCATTTTAGAATGGCGTGCGGATATCGATCCTAAGCTTATCGGTGAGGTTAATGTGGGTACACCGGTGCAAGTTAGCTTGCCAGGCGGCGACTCTGTCATGGGTCAGGTCAGCCGTATCGCACCAACTGCGGATAATAATCGTCAAATTACCATTTATGCCAGCCTCGCTGCTAACGCAAAAGTGCGGGCAGGCATGTATCAAACGGGCGAGTTTTTATTGGGTAGCAGCAGCGCCCAAACCATACCTAATAGCGCTATTGTCAGCAATGATGGCTATGATTATGTGATGCTGGTGACCAATATCAGTACTAAAGATGGTAAAAATACAGGTCGTATCAAACAACAGCGCGTGACATTGGGCGAGCGCTTTGGCGATAGTGTGGCGATTACAGAGCCACTCCCTGCTGAGAGCCGACTTGTGAAGCAAGGCGGTAGTTTTTTAAATGACGGTGACTTGGTACGTATCGTCGATGGTATCAATAAAATGAGCAAGCAAGCTGATGCTGGTGCAAATAAAGAAGCGGTTAATAAGAAAGCAACTGGTAAACAAGCAACTGGCACAGCCACGCAGGCGCGCTCATGAGTTTAAATGTCTCCGCTTACTCGATTAGAAATCCTTTAGTTGCTATCTTGCTGTTTGTGCTGCTGACCTTGGGCGGTATCTATGGCTTTATGAAAATGAAGGTGCAGCAGTTTCCTGATATTGACTTACCAGCGGTGGTGGTTACCGTCACCTTACCGGGCGCTGCGCCCTCCCAGCTTGAAAATGATATTGCAAAAAAGGTGGAAAACAAGCTTACCAGTATTGAGGGCGTCAAGCATATTCGCACCACACTACAGACGGGCGCGGCGACTATGGTCACCGAGTTTGTCTTAGAAAAAGACATCCAAGAAGCGGTCGACGATGTACGTTCAGCAGTCGGTGAAGTACGTGGCGATTTGCCAGCAGCAGCCAATGATCCTATTATCACCAAAGTCTCAACATCAGGATTTCCAGTCGTCACATACTCTGTTGCTGCTGAAAATATGAATGTGGAAGACTTATCTTGGTTTGTTGATGATACTGTCACCAAACGCCTCTCCGATATACCCGGTGTCAGCACCGTTAGCCGTATTGGCGGTTTGCAGCGTGAGATTACCGTCGCCGCTGACCCTATCGCGCTGAGTGGCTTGAAGTTCTCTATTGCACAATTATCTAATCAAATTACCGGCATTCAGCAAGACAGTTCTGGCGGTGAAGCAGAAGTCGGGAAAACTACTCAGACTATCCGTGTACTCGGTGCCGTTGAGCGCGCAAGCGAGCTGAATGATTTACAAATAGCCGTCCCTACAGGTGGCACACAAGCGCTTGGGCGAATGGCGCAAATCACGGATGGTGCGGCTGATCCAAGCTCTATTGCCAAGCTCGACGGGCAAACGGTAGTTGCATTTAATATTACCCGCTCGCGTGGAGCCAGTGAAGTTGAGGTAATGAAGCTGGTCGATGCAGAGCTTGCTAAGCTTTCAGCAGATGTCGGCAATATCAATATCGAAAAAGTCTATGATCGAGCAACGCCCATTGATGAAGATTATCAAGCATCATTACGGATGCTGATAGAAGGTGGTCTATTAGCGGTGGTAGTGGTGTTCTTGTTTTTGCGCAATATTCGCGCGACCTTTGTTGCTGCTGTCGCGTTACCGCTGTCCGTCATTCCTACCTTTTTGGGTATGTATTTGTTTGGTTTTAGCTTAAATATCATCTCGCTATTGGCATTGTCGTTGGTCATTGGTGTACTGGTCGACGATGCTATCGTTGAGGTTGAAAACATCATTCGACATTTGCGCATGGGTAAGACGCCTTATGAAGCGGCGATGGAAGCGGCGGATGAGATTGGTTTGGCGGTGGTTGCCACTACCTTTACCTTGATTGCCGTGTTTTTACCCACTGCCTTTATGGGCGGTATCGTTGGGCAGTTCTTTCGGCAGTTTGGCTGGACGGCAGCCTTATCAATATTTGCCTCGTTAATGGTAGCCCGTCTCATCACACCGATGATGGCGGCGTATATATTGAAACCAGAAAAAAAGCACGTTGAAAAACAAAGCGCGCTGATGGGTTGGTATCTTAAAGTGGTCTCTTGGACGCTGTATCATCGCTGGATTACGATGGCTGCTACCTTAGTATTGTTTGTGGCTTCATTAGCCTTGGTGAAATTACTGCCAACCTCTTTTATCCCTGATAATGATATTGACCAGACGCGTGTATCGATTGAGCTAACACCTGATGTTGCGTTAGAGGACACTGAGCGAGTTGCCGCGCTGGCAAGTGAGCGTATTTTAGCCATGCCTGAAGTGACCAATATTTTTACTTCGGTAGGCGAGGCGCAGGCAGCAATGGATTCACCCTCTAGCGGTGGTAAATCCGAGAATATCGCTGGTTTAGATATTGTACTTGCCCCGAGGGCAGAGCGTGGCTCTAAGCAAGAAATTGAGCGTAAAATTAGTGCTATGTTAGCAGAAGTGCCTGGCGCTCGCTTTACTGTCGGTCTATCGAGTGGCGGTGAGACGGGTTATAATTTTTCTATGACTAGTACTGACCCGCAATTGCTTGAGCAGACTGCACAGCAGATAATGTCAGAGATCCGTGAGTTACCAAGTGCTGGCGCTGTCACCAGTGATCGCAGCCTACCGCGCCAAGAGTTGACTGTCACGCCAAATAGACTGGCAATGGCAGATAAAGGGGTGACGACGCAAGATATTGCCACGACTTTACGTGTGGCTACCGTCGGTGACTATGAGCAGAGTTTATCTAAGCTTAATTTGGATACGAGGCAGATACCGATAGTAGTACGCTTGCCAGATATCGCTAAGCAAAACGTTAGCCAACTAGAAGGTTTATATGTACCAAGCGCTCTACCAGCAGGACAGGGAGTACGTGTCGGTGAGGTTGCGACGTTAGACTTTGGTACTGGACCTGCGCAAATCAGTCGCCTCGATCGTGAGCGTGCGATTAGCATTACCGTCCAGCCTGCCAATGGTGAGCTTGGTGATTTGGTACAAGCAGTCAAAAATATACCTAGTATGCAAAAACTACTAGCGTCTTTGACTATTATTGATCAAGGCCAAGCAGAAAATATGGCCGAGTTATTCAGTGGCTTTGTGATTGCGATGTCGGTCGGTGTAGTATGTATTTTAGGCGTTCTTATATTATTGTTTGGGCGTATCTTGCAGCCCTTTACCATTTTGATGGCATTGCCGCTGTCTATCGGTGGTGCCTTTGTGGGCTTGGTGATTACCAACAGCAGCCTGTCGATGCCCTCGATGATTGGCTTTATTATGCTGATGGGCATTGCGACCAAAAACTCCATCTTGTTGGTCGATTATGCGTTGATAGCCCAGCGCCGTGGTTTGGCACGTTTTGAGGCCATTATTGATTCGTGTCGTAAGCGCGCGCGTCCTATCATTATGACTACTATCGCGATGGGTGCTGGTATGTTGCCATTGGTATTTGGTTGGGGCGATGCTGATCCAACCTTCCGTCGACCGATGGCCGCTGCAGTATTGGGCGGTTTGGTGACATCGACTTTATTAAGCCTAGTTGTCATTCCGGTGGTCTATACCTTGATGGATGATTTGTCAGGATGGTTTAGTAAATGGTTGATACCGCATGGTAAAGATAAGGAAAGCCCAGTCATCGAAAAATAATCAGTGCTGATAAAGTGTCTAGGTCAATCACATAGGAAGTGATTGACTGCTCGCTGCTCATTTAAAAAACAGGAAATCAA